>CAZCLS010000027.1:0-16681 GCA_964499565.1 uncultured bacterium | reverse complement strand
GGGGTGAAGGGGGAAATTTGTCTCAGGTGATCGATGATCGGCGGGACGGAATCGAGAACATACTGGATTTCTGTATCAGTAGTGAATCTACTGAGGCTGAAGCGGATAGCACTGTGAGTTTGATTGGCGGGAATTCCGGCAGCGACGAGGACATGGGAAGGTTCGAGAGAACCGCTTGTACAGGCAGAGCCGGAAGAGGCGCAGATACCCAAATCACTCATCATCAGGAGCATGGATTCGCCTTCGATATACTCGAATGTAATATTGGAAGTATTTGGCGTGCGTTGAACACGACTGCCATTACCATATGAATGAGGAACACGATTAAGAAGACCGGTTTCGAGCGTATCGCGCAGAAGGCGAACCCTGTTCATTTCATCGGGAATGGCAGCCCGGGCCAGTTCGCATGCTTTTCCCAGGCCGACAATGGCGGGAACATTTTCGGTGCCGGCGCGCCGGCCGTATTCCTGATGACCGCCGATAAAGAAGGGTCTGAGGCGGGTGCCGCGTCTAATATACAAAGCGCCAATGCCTTTCTGGGCATGTATTTTATGACCTGATAGGGAGAGGAGATCGACATTAGCGCACTGAACATCCACGGGAATTTTCCCGACGGCCTGGACGGCATCGGTATGGAAGGCAACACCACGCTCGTGAGCGATTTCGGCGGCTTGGGCGACCGGGTAGATGGTGCCGGTTTCATTATTGGCCCACATAATGCTTACGAGCGCGGTATCATCCGTGATAGCGACGCGAAGGTGGTCGAGGTTGATTTGGAAATCAGAGTTGACAGGCAACCTGGTAATGCGGTAGCCGCGGCGGATGAGTTCGTCACACAGATTATAAATTGCCGGATGTTCAACAGCGGTGGTGATAAAATGGCGTTTAGCGGGCAGGGCGTTAAGCACGCCGAAAATGGCGGTATTGTCGCTTTCGGTACCGCAGCTGGTAAAAACAATTTCATCGGGGCGGGCGGCATGAATAAGGGAAGCGACCTGTTCACGGGCATGTTCAAGGGGTTTATGAGCGGTAGATGCGAAGGCATACATACCGGAAGGATTAGCATAGTATCTGGAGAAGAATGGCTTCATCGCGTCGAAGACTTCGTCCGCGACGCAGGTAGTGGCGTTATTATCGAGATAGACAATATTCATAGCGATATACTCATCAGCGGGAGAAAAAGGGACTTAGGTGGAGCGTTCACGCGCGATGCGGTCGAGAATATCCTGTATTTTAAGATGGCAGGACTGACAGGCGCCGCCGGCTTTAGTAAAGTACGTAACATCTTCCACCGTCGAGAGATTATGTTCCCGTGCCACTCGTTCGATTTTCTTATCAGTAACAGAGAAGCAGCGGCAAACGATAGTACCTTCATCTTCATCGGCGTGTTCTTCGTGAATGCCGCGATAATTATTTATGGCGGCCAGCAAGGCATCCTGACCCATAACGGAGCAATGCATTTTAGCGCGGGGTAAGCCGCCCAATTCTTCGACGATATTATCGTTCGTAACAGTCAAAGCTTCATCGATAGTTTTACCGATAATGAGTTCGGTAAGGACGCTGGCGGAGGCGATAGAGCTGGCGCAGCCGAAGGTTTTGAACTTGGCATCAGTGATAACGAGGGAGGAAGGGTCGATTTTCAAGTACAGGTGCATAACATCGCCACAGGCCATGCTGCCGACCTTACCGACGGCATCGGCGTCAGGGATTTCGCCCATATTTTTCGGGTTTCGGAAATAATCCAAAACTTTCTGTGTATAATCCCACATATAATATCCTTACATCACAAGTGATTAAGAGCAAATATACACCCTATTGTATAGTATTCAGTGGTTGCTGTCAAGTATGCATACTGGTACGGCAATGCACGATAAATCGGAAGCAAGGGAAAATTACTGAATCGGGAAAAAAAGCGGACGATTTCATCGTTTCAGTTCGATTTCCTGAGCTTTTTTTTCAAGGAGTTTACGGCGGGCCGATGCCACAAATCCCATAAATTCCTTAACCGCGTTGGTAGACGCGCTCATGGGGGGGAAGATAGGTTCGGTCCGGTTCCAATCGATTGGTTCCAGGGTAAACACGTCTTTCAGAGCAGGTTCGACGGTATCCCGGCAAATGGGATATCCATCAAATTTAGCTTTCCAGGACCAGAACAGGTTATTCTGCTGGGATTCGGGATCGATCTGAAACAGATCGAGTTGAATCTGGAGACTGTCATAAGTAAAGGATTCAGTATAACCCAGGCCGACCAGAAACGTACGTGGAATAAGGCGAGGTTCGATCACGAGTTCATCTTTAGAAACTTTATAATAGCCGTGTTCGGAAAGGCTGAATTCGACAAGCTGGGTTAGCAGGCGTCCGCGGTCGTCATCAGTTTTTTCCATAGGCATGGTGCAGAACGCGATAAAATTACTGGGGGTAATGGTGGGATGTTCATCAAATGCGAAGACATCATATTCGGTATGCAGAAAATAGGTTAGATCGGTAGGCTTGTGAGTATACATGCAGCCGGTCAGGATAAGGGCGGAGGTCACAAACAAGCATAGAGAGGAAAGAGGTTTGAACGAGTTCATAATGATTCTTTTGCGTCGATTAATTGTAATTCAAGACTTGCCTCGCTCCGGTAATAATTCAGATAGGGGTGGACAACAATGTCCATCCGCTGCCACATTACGATTTCCGGAAGACGGTCGGCCCAATTGAAAGCGATAATTTTACGATATTCGCCATGCTGCTCTACACACAATTTGACATGTTTTTCCTTTAGCACAGTGGGATCTTCGACTAGTTTAACCGCGCGGATGATAAAAGACGTCCGGGGATTGCTCTGGCCATGGGGCTCGCATTTTTCGAGCAGTTCGCCGAAATCGACGGTACACTCTTTCAAAGAGATTTCGGCATCGATATCCAGCACGGGAATAAAATCATCTTCGGAGAGGGTCGCTCCGGCAATAGCATTCAGGGAATCGCGCAGAGTATCAACCTTATCTCTGGAGATAGTCAAGCCGGCGGCAACCCGATGGCCGCCATAGCCGTTGAGCAAGTGGCTGCACTGGCGGAGGGCATCGAAGATATGGAAATCGCGGGTACTGCGGCAGGAACCTTTACCTGAATCGCCCTGCAAGGCGATAATAACGGAAGGGAGATAATAGCGTTCAACCATGCGTGAAGCAACGATACCGATAACACCGGGATTCCAGGTATCATCAGCGAGCACGATAACATTGGGGCTATCGGGCATGTAATTACGCAAGCCGCCGGGCAGGCGGTCGGTATCGGGCAATTCAATATTCAAATATTTTTCAAAGGATTCGCGGGCGCTTTTAAAGGTTTCGCGTTCCACCCGCTGGCGTTCGCGGTTAATATCGTCGAGTTCGCGCACGATCAGTTCGGCTTTAGTGAGGCTGGGAGTAAGCAGGAGTTCGACTGCCTTGCGAGCTTCGGCGAGGCGACCGGCGGCGTTGATGCGCGGTGCGAGGCCGAACACGACGGAACTGACATCCATGCGTTTCAAGCGGGCTATTTCGATCAGTTTGTGGAGCCCGGCCTTTTTCGTATTAGTGAGAACCGCGAGACCAGCTTTAGCGAGGATTCTATTTTCGTCTCTGAGGGGGACTGCATCAGCGATCGTTCCGAGGGCAACCAGGTCTAAATGGTCTTTCAAGTCTATTTCAAAAGCTTTTTCCAGGTTTTGATCTCTGGCCAGCTTGATAATGCCGTGAGCAAGCTTAAAGGCCACACCGACACCGGCAAGGTCGGAGAAGGGATAATGACCGAGTTTGGGGTTGATAACCGCGTACGCGGGGGGTAAGATCACATTAAAGCCGGATAATTTACCATCACCGTTACCGACTTCGAGGGCAAAGTCGAATAAATTGGACTGAAAGACGTAATCATAATCATCGATATCATCTTCAATTTTAGGTTCGTGATGGTCGGTAATAATGACATCCATACCGAGTTGTTGAGCAAGGCGAACTTCCTCGAGGGCATTGATGCCGCAATCGACGGTTACGAGCACATTGGAGCCGGCGCGTGCAATTTGGCGGATATTGCGGGTATTGAGACCGTAGCCGTCGGTCACCCGGTTAGGAACAAAATAACTGACGCGGCCGCCAAGGTCGGTTAAAATACGAGTCAGCAATGCGGTAGAGGTGACGCCGTCGACATCATAATCACCGTAAATAATGATTTTTTCGTTACGTTTGACAGCATCAATCAAACGCTGGGCGGCGCTGGCGACGCCGCCAAGGGACATTGGGTCATACAACAGCTGCAAGGAAGCCTGGAGGAAGCGTTCGACGGAATCCATGTCAAAATAACCGCGATTCACCATAACGCGCGCGAACGATTCCGGGAGATTGCCTGCGCTGCACAGATGCGCGACTAATGCCGGGTCGGGCTGTTGGAGATGCCAGCGTGTTCCTTTATGTAGACGTTTCCTGATTGGCAATAACGGACTATGGTGGAATTATTTATTTTAACAATACTGATAAATTATAGCAAGTTTAAACTGGCTGGTCAATCACCCCAAAACCGTAAAGGGATGAAAAGGACATTTCAAAGACACCTTCTCATGCACGGGTACGTGTAGAACGGCGTATCAGGGTTTGATAATTTGACAGGAATTGACCGATTCGTTATAATCCCATCTGAATAGAATAGTAACAATGAAATAACATCTGTAGCGGCGCGTATATGAACAGAAAAGACGATGAAGCGATACAAAGCGGGAACAACGCCGAAGTAGCAACGGCAGGCAAAAAGGGGGAGGAAAACCGGCAGGATCGCGCGCGTCGCTACGACCGGCTCCACAACTGGCTGTTTTTAGCTGATATTGGTGTTATGGCGCTCCTTCTGGCCGGTCTGATGTGGGGTGGTCCGCGAGGACTTTCTTTTGCCATAGAACGGAAGGTGGGTGAACTGATTGGCATGAATCCCTGGGGAATAACCGCGGGATACCTGGTCGTCGTATCGATTATATATTCATTACTGCTGCTGCCCTATAGCTGGTGGAAAGATTATTATCTGGAGCACACCTACGAACTGAGCAATCAGACGATGCTGAACTGGCTGTGGGACCAGGTTAAGTCATGGTTGTTGACGGTAGCGGTGGGAGTATTTATATTTGAAATATTTTATGCGTTACTGAGAAATACCGGAGGATACTGGTGGATATGGGCGGCCGGGGTTTGGATTCTGCTGCAAGTCGTCATGGGGATGTTGTTTCCGGTAATAATATTACCGATATTCTATAAAACGACCAGACTGGAGCGGCAGGATCTTGAAGAGACCGTGAAGCGGCTCGCGCATGAGGCCGGGGCACGAATAGTTGGGATATTCAAATTGGATTTATCTGAAAAGACCAGGAAAGCGAATGCGATGCTGGCGGGCCTGGGAAAAACCAAGCGCATACTTCTGGGAGATACACTGCTGAATGAATTTTCGCAAGAGGAAATCATCAGTGTGCTGGCGCATGAGTTTGGGCATTATTATCATCGCCACATACACAAATTGATCGGTATAGCCAGTATTGCGGCATTAGGAGGGATGTGGATAGCGGATCTGGTGCTGCGCGGATCAGCGAACTGGCTGGGGATAGAGGCGATAGATACGGTAGCGACGGTGCCATTGATATTATTCGCGTTATTTCTGTTCAGCCTGGTTACGATGCCCATAACCAATCTGATTTCACGCTGGTTTGAGCGACAGGCAGACCGATACGCGCTGGAGACGACCAAAAACCCGGAGGCGTTCATTTCAGCCATGGAGCGATTAGCGGATCAGAATCTGGCGAACAAAGAACCGCATCCGGTAATTGAATACTTACTTCACAGTCACCCGAGCATAGCGAGGCGAATCTCGTTTGCACGAGCATGGAGGAGTCAGAATGATTAATTCACTACGGGGAACAACCGATATATTACCGCCTGAAAGTGCTTTATGGGAATATGTAGAACGCCAGGCGCGGTTGTTATTCAGCCGGTATGGCTACGGGGAAATCCGCATGCCGATATTTGAGCGAACGGAATTGTTTGTCAGGTCAATCGGTGAAGTAACCGACATAGTCGAAAAAGAGATGTATACGTTCCAGGACCGCAAAGGGAGATCAATCACGCTGCGGCCGGAAGGGACGGCCGGGGTAGTGCGGGCCTGTCTGCAGAACAAGCTGCTGGGACAGAAAGTACAAAAGCTGTATTATATCGGACCGATGTTCCGGTACGAAAGACCCCAGGCGGGGCGTCAGCGGCAGTTCAATCAAATCGGGGTGGAATTGTTCGGAACGTACAGTCCGCTTGCAGACGCGGAAGTAATCGCAATGATGGTACGGTTTCTGGAATTGATCGGGTTGAAGGGCGTATCAGTCAACATCAATTCACTGGGAGACGCAGAGAGTTTAAAGAGATATAAAGAGATGCTGAGTGAATATATAGGACCAAGAGTGGAACAGCTTTGCCCCGATTGCCGGCGGCGGCTTGAAAAGAATATACTCAGGGTACTCGATTGCAAGGTACCGGCCTGCAGAACGGTGTTTGATTCCGCGGCAATGCCGGCAATGAAAAACGCGCTGACCGATGATGCATCAGGGCAGTACGCGCAGGTATGCGCGATGTTAGACATGCTGGGCATAGCCTACCGGGAAGAACCGCGGCTGGTTCGCGGACTTGACTATTACACGCACACGATATTTGAAGTAACGCACAATTCTCTGGGATCTCAGGACGCGCTGGGAGGAGGTGGACGCTATAACAACCTGGTTGAATCAATCGGGGGATCGGCAACAGGCGGAATTGGATTTGCGATGGGAGTCGAGCGGCTGATCATGGTGCTTAAGGAACTCGACAAACAGCCGGTTACGGCAAGCGCGCCGGTATGCCTGATAGCATTTGACGAGGAGGCGCTTGGTGAGCTGATGGTTTTAGCGGACAAGCTGCGGGAGAAGGGAATCAGCGTAGTATCTCCCTATGAAAAACAGTCAGTAAAGTCGCAGATGCGTCAAGCAAACAGTCTGGGGACGAAAACGGTAATCATGCGGGGAGAAAACGAGCGCGCGCGCAAGGCATTCACGGTAAAGAGCATGGAAAGCGGAGAAGAAATCAGCCTGACGGAAGCAGAAGTTAGCGGATACTTCAGAGCGGAATAAAGGGCAGTGAACACGTCAAATATTGGCATAACAATAGCGGCAATGATGGTTGCATGTATTGTAAGTCCCAATGTCACGGCTGAAAGAACATCCGCACATAGCTCTGGTGCCTTTGCGAGGAACAGCCGGCAGAATTTCGGCAGAATGGGACAGAAGCAGGTCGCTATCAACACAGTGAGCTTTTTCAATCAAACCGCCAATCAAATCATCCTGACAACACACAGCCAGGCGGATACCGGCCTGTGAGGCATAGTCAGCCATGCGCGCCAGCAGCGCGCGTTTTTCGTCTGTAGAAGGGTCGGAGAGGGAGAAATCACCACTGGTTTCCAGTTCGGCCATACGCCGCATAACTTTGCGGTACATCTGCACAAATGAAACACAGCATAGCCTGGTGCAGCCGACAATGCGGTCGGTAAGACTGACAAATCGTTCGAATGTTGCGTCTGGAGATAGTGTGTTGGAAATAACAATCGGGTCAAAACGCCAGATAACACGATCAGGACCGAGACGGTCGCTAAGGTGTTTAAAGCAGGCAAGCCGGTCGTTGACTGGGGGAAGGCAGGGTTCCAGAAGGTCGGGCAAACCGGTAATAGTGTAGTGACAATAGAAGGGGTAATCACGCCGGGCAACAGAACCCAGGGAATCCATGAACGGGATGAAATTTTTTGACCAGAACACAAAACCAAGCACATCGTCAGGAAGTAAAGAAACATGGACGGGTTTACGGTTAAAAGGGTTGAGAAATTCAGCATACCCTTCATCGAGGCAGTGCATAAACCAGGCCCCGTGCCAGGCGGGGATATCAGAACGGCGACTGACGGAGATAATGGATGGCGTATCTTGTACAGCGTTCATACTATGATAGTGTAGCAATTAATACAGACAGGGTAAAGGGCGGGGTTCAGAGGTCAGAGGTCAGAGGTCAGGGTGTTTGGGAAAAGTATACTGAAATAGAAATATTTACTATAATAGATAGAAGCATTGCGTTCATGTAACGATTAACCGGCACCATAAATGGTTGAAAACGCTGAAATTCCATTATTGTATGATCATCACACTCATCCCTATACATATGCAGCGCTGCAGAATTCGATTGACCTACGTTTTATAACAGAAAAGGAGCAGGCTCTGTCGCTTCTGCAGGAGGAGCAGGAAGGCATAACGATAGTTCTGGGATGGAATGACAGTGCATACAGCTTTGAATCGCAGGAAATCGATCAGTTACCTCCACTTGTTATATTCAACGCGTCGTTGCATGGGTATAAAATTAACAAAGCCGGTTTAGAACTAATTCGGACAGAATGTCCTGAAGCGGTGAGTCATTACGGTGATCCGGAGTGGACAGAGAAACATTCATCGCTTTTATACAGGATGATAATCAAACATAAGCAATGCCGGCCGGCTGATATAAAGCGTTTTTTTGATAAACTGCTTAAGCAGGGTATCTGGGCTGTTGAAGAAATGGGATTGCGGGGCGCTGAAGAATTGGCATGTACTAGGCAGGCCGGTTTAGAGACCAGGATACGATTCTGGGCCGCGCCGGAAGTATATGACGCGTTGACTCCAGAAGACAAAAAAAGAATTTACGGGCTTAAGGTATTTACTGACGGTGCGCTCGGGACCAAAACGGCGGCACTATACGAGCCGTATACAACAGGAGAGCGGGGACTGCTGCTGTATCATGATGAAAAAATTTGGAGCGAGATTGAGCGGGCGTTCCGGGAAGACAAGGCGATAGCAATACACGCAATCGGAGACCGGGCTATTGAACAGATTATCGTGTGTATTGAGGCCAGCACAACGATACAAGAAATCAGGAAGCCGGTGCGGATTGAGCATGCCCAATTTATCACATATTCTCAGGCTGAACGGGCGAAAAAGCTTGGAATTGGATTGTGTATGCAGCCGAATTTCAGTGTGGATTCGCTCTGGTATCGCGACCGGCTATCTGAAGAATATTGCGCGGCCAACAATCCGTTTCGGATGTTGATAGACAAGGCCGGCTATATACCTGGAGAAGACCTTCTCTTTGGATCAGACGGTATGCCGCACGGGGTTGAAAATGCGTTGGAGATGGCATTGTTTCCCGCGCATGAAGGACAGAAACTGGATTTGCATGAATTCAGGGCAGGCTATTGCATGCCGGATACAGGAAAAGGAAGCATCCGACTTGAGATTGACAGAAGCAGTAAAAAAGTAGGCTATTCAGCACATCTACACAATCAAACAAGTCAGAAAAGAAAAACAGATCATGATTCTGAATATACATAATACATAAGGAGAAGCCCATGACAACAGGTACATCGAGTCGCAGCGAGCTCCAGGAAAGGATTGAACAGTATTCACAGGACAGAACATCGATACATCGTTCATATGAAATTCCGATGTCAGCATTGCGGCGGGAAATGATGGTAGATAACATACAGCACTGGCAGAGGATAATAGGTGAGATAGATTTTGAGACACTGGGGCAAGCGGGAAAAGTTGACTATCTGTTGTTCGGCAATCATTTGCGATACGAAGCACGGCTAATTGAACTCGAGCAGGAGCGCGAAAAGGAAATTGCGAACCTGGCGCCGTTCTGGGAACTGATAGTGGCACTGGAAGAGAATCGACGTAAGATGGAGCCTCTGGAAGCGCGTACGGGAGCGGAGCGTTTAACTGAATTGAAGAAGGCGGTAGAAAAGGCCCGGGAAGAAACGCACAAGAGACAAGCAGACGGAAAGGAAATTAAAAAGACGGATGCATTCCGCACGGAACATATGCTGCAAAGCTTGCGTACAACATTGAAGCGCTGGTATGATTTCTATCACGGGTATGATCCTTTGTTCACCTGGTGGTGTGAAGAACCGTTCAGGGAAGCGGATAAAAGCATAGAAACATATGCAACCTACTTACGGGAAAACGTGGTTGGGCAGAAAGAGGATGATGAGGCGGTAATTGGGGAACCGCTGGGGCGGGCAGCGCTTTTGAACGAGCTTGAGAACGCGATGATTCCATACGCGCCGGAAGAGTTGATAGCGATTGGGGAAAAAGAGTTTGCCTGGTGCGAGGAAGAAATGATAAAGGCGTCCCGGGAACTCGGATATGGCGATACATGGCACAAGGCGCTGGAATATGTTAAAACATGTCATGTAGAACCCGGGAAACAACCCTGGCTGATCAAAGAACTTGCTTTGGAGGCGATTGAGTATGTTGAAGATAAAGAACTGATCAGCGTACCTGAATTAGCCCGCAAGACATGGCGGGTGGGGATGATGTCACCGGAACGTCAGAAAGTAAATCCATTTTTCACCGGTGGGGAAGTTATCAGTGTATCGTACCCGACGGCTGGCATGACACAGGGGCAGAAACTAATGAGCATGCGGGGAAACAACAAACATTTCGCGCGTGCGACAGTACACCACGAATTAATACCGGGCCATCATTTGCAGGGATTTATGACGGCGCGGCACAAGCGGTACCGCAGGATATTTTCGACACCGTTCTGGGGAGAAGGCTGGCCGCTGTATTGGGAAGTACTGCTGTGGGATTTAGGTTTTCCGAAAACGCCTGAAAACCGTATAGGCATGCTGTTCTGGCGGATGCACCGTTGTGCCAGAATTGTATTTTCATTGAGTTTTCATCTGGAAAAAATGACAGCGCGGGAATGCATAGATTATCTAGTCGAGCGTGTGGGCCATGAACTGGAAAATGCCGTAGCCGAGGTGCGGCGGTCATTTGAAGGAAATTACAGTCCGTTATACCAGTGTGCGTATATGCTTGGTGGATTGCAGATGAGAGCCTTGAAAAAAGAGCTGGTAGGTTCGGAAACGATGACGTATCGCGAGTTTCATGATGCGGTACTGAAGGAAAATTCCATGCCGATAGAAATGTTAAGGGCGTTATTGACCGGGCAGCCTTTACAGCGGGAACACAAAACATTGTGGCGTTTTTACGAAGCATAACGTAGTGTCTGACAGGTCAGACGTGTCAGACGTGTCGGACATTTCGGACGGATAATACAGGCATATTCAGTCGTTGAGCATTGCGAGGCCGATTTCGGTCAGCTCTCGGGCTTGGTCGGAAGAGGGGCCTTCGGCATAAAAGCGGACGACAGGTTCGGTGCCGGAAAAGCGCAATAAGAGCCACGAATCATCATCGCATTCGAATTTCACGCCGTCAAAATCTTTGATGCGGACAATTTTTTTACCAAGCAGTTCAGCTGGCGGGCTGGCTTCGACGCGCGCGAGAAACGTAGCCTTCTGAGCGGGAGAAATTTCATGGTCAATGCGGTGATAGCGCATACAGCCGAATTGGGAGTCTATATAATCCATAGCATCAGCGGCATTCGAGAAGTCAAGGCCGATCAAGGCTTCCAGAAACATAAGAGAACCAAGAATACCGTCACGTTCGGGGATATGGTTTTGGATGCCCAACCCGCCGCTTTCTTCCGTGCCGACCAGGGCTTCATTATTGAGCAGATAGGGAACAATATATTTAAAGCCAACTGGTTCTTCTACCAGTTTCAGACCATGTTCGCGGGCGAAACGGTCAACGATAACTGAGCAGGAAATGGTTTTGACCATTGAGCCGGACCAACCGCGATTTTTGATTAAATGCATAGCAATAAGAACCGCGATTTTCGGAGTGATAATATAGTCGCCGCGGCTGTCGAGAGCAGCCAGGCGATCGGCATCACCGTCAGTGACCAGGGCGAGATCGGCCCCGGCTTGTAACAGGGCGGCTACCGTCGCGTCCATATTTTTGGGAACAGGTTCGGGGGAAATACCGGGGAAGGCCGGATTGCGTTCGCCGCGAATCGTGATTACGGTATGGCAGGTGCCTTTGAGTAACTCTTCAACATACCGTTTCCCAACACCGTACATTGAGTCTACAATGATCGTATATGGTTTCCGATTGAGTGTTTTGTAATCAATAAAATTCTTGAGCCATTCACGATACGGCCGTTCGAGCTTTATATGATGTACCAGGCCGTTCGCCTCCGCGTCAGTTAAATCCCTGCCGCGAACCGGTGTCTGGCAGAGTAATGTCTCAAACGCTTTCGTGGTCTCAGGATCAGCTGAACATCCCGCCGGCATCTTGAATTTTACTCCGCTGTATTCCGGCGGATTGTGGCTGGCGGTAATCATTATGCCGCCGTCCAACCCGTACTGTTTGGTCGCGAATGATATCAATGGTGTCGGAAAGGATGTATGGGAAGGGAACACCGGTATGCCGTTTCCTGTCAATACTTCCGCCGCAATCCGTGCAAAATGCTCACCCTGGAACCGATTGTCGTATCCGATTACAATTCCCTCCGGGTGTGGATTTTTCTGAAGAATGTAATCGGCAATCGCTTGCACAACTATGCGAACATTTTCAAAAGTAAACGTATCCGCAATAACGCCCCGCCAGCCGTCGGTACCAAATTTGATAAAGGAACGAGGATCAGACATTATAAAAACACTCCCAATATGGTGTAAACAATTACATAAGATCGTGTAAAGCACGAATCCGGCCGGCCATATCGGCATGACCAAAGAGAAACGTACCAGAGACAAAAACATTAGCGCCATGGGCAAAGCAGAGCGGGGCAGTCTCGGCATCGATACCGCCATCGACTTCGATATCGATATCGAGGTTGCGGGCGGTGCTTTCATCACGCAGTGATTTGATTTTGGGCAGCATCTCGCGCATGAACTCCTGACCACCGAACCCGGGTTCAACCGTCATCACGAGTATCATGCGGCACAGGTCAAGATACGGAAAGACAGTATTGGCGGGGGAAGCTGGTTTAAGAACGAGGCCCGGCAGGGAACCGCGGGCAGCAATGTCAGCCAGTAAAACACTGATGTCATCAGGATTATTGTTGACGCCGGGAGCTTCGACATGGAACGAGACGATATCGGCGCCCGCATCAATAAAGCGGGGCGCGTAGATTTCAGGATTATCGATCATCAGATGGACATCGAAGGGGAGCTGGGTACATTTTTTAATTTTAGCGAGGATAGGAGGACCTATGGTCAGGTTGGGCACAAAATGGCCATCCATGACATCGACATGAATATAATCAGCCCCGGCTGATTCGGCGCGGGATATTTCCTCGCACAGCCGTGAAAAATCACTTGCTAGAATAGATGGAGATACTTTAATATTCATGTGCAATAGTATAGCAGAAAACACAAAAAAATAGAACCAAATAACCGGATGGTGAAAACATGAATGGTTGCATAGGTTGAATGACCGCAGTGCGGTCTTGGGTTGAAAGATGCTGCGCATCTCTGGGTTTCATAGTTTTTAGTTATGAGCCATTACTCCAGTGGGGACCGGAGATGAGGTGAGTAAGGTGTTTAAAGGGGGATAGGGTTTGTCAGCGGCTGTCATCTTCACCTAAACTGATTCACCAGCGGTGCAAGACGGCTGGGGTCTTACCCTGTTAGAATTTGAGCAGATTCAGACCGATTTCTCCGGAGAATTTTCTGTTTATGGTGGTTCGGGCGGTGTGGATGATTATTTCTGCTGTGGCGCTTACTGTTGCGGTGTTGAGATGGCCGCCGTAGGTTTTGTGGTCGGCGTCGGCGATGACTATGTGGAGATGGATGTATGGTTCGTTGTTCATTATGGTTATGTTGCCGGCCAGGGACGCGATCTCGAAATCTCCGGTTAGTTCGGTGGAATGGTATTGTTTCGTGGCGGTTTCAAACAGGCCGATGGTTGCTTTGTTGACGGCACCGATGCCCGAAACACTGCCGAGGGTGATATTCTGTTCAGCGCAGAGTTGTTTAAGTGTTTCAACCAGCTCTTCACCTTTATCGATGCGAACGATGTATGTTGATTCGGCTTGTTTGAATTCCATGATAATACTTGTGGTTTTTATTAATCTTCACGTTTTTCTAATACAATTATACCGATGTCGGTATTTTTGGAAGTTACTTGAACACATTTGGTAGTAGCAGTGAAACCGTCAGCAAATATAAAAAGTGAATATTCACCCAAAAACACTTTGTTGAAATCAAAAGTGCCATGACAGAGAATACTGTTGTTGGAATCCAGGGTAACTGATGCGTTGATTGCATTACCGTCGGCATCGGTAACAGCACCAGTGACGCGGATGGGATCAGGCACGATTATATCAAGCGGCATAGCTCCGGGAGTGGAAACGCCATAAGAAACGAATTTAGTTTTATTCAGGATAACGTTTATTTCATAATTTTTTACAGGATTCAATTTTGTCAATAAAAAAGCACCCATAGTGCTGGAACTGCGATCGCTGGCGACATTTTCGCCTGATGCACAATCGATTGCATTCACTACCAAATCTATAGGTGTACCAGAAGTTGTATGAACAGTGCCGCTGATGACACCTGCACGCAAAGTATCATATGTTATGTCAACAACTGTTGTCTGGCCGGCAGTAACGATAATGTTTGTATATTTAGGGATCATGGGGATATCACTGAAACCAAAGTATAATCCTGCAGTACCGGCAGGGATGCCGGTTGCGGTCCATTCTTTTGTCTTATTATAGGGAAAAAACTCAAAAATAACTTCATCCTTATTTGACGTCAGGCGACCATGTACAATTCCCGACTGTGGAGGGTGAGGGAGCCGTACAAGCACTTCTCCCATAGGCGGTAAAACAAAGGTGAAGATTCTGTTTTCATTTTCCGAGAGCATAATACTATCATCTATAACAAAAGTCGATGAACCGAATCCAACACTAAGCTTAAGGGGACCGATACCTGAAGGAATGTTACTAAAACAGGTACTGCCTTCATATGTAAAAGAATATTTTCTTTCAATACTAGAAGTGGTCTCGCCTGATCCCAGTCCCATTTCAAGAAAAGCCCTACATTCGACAGGATTACGATCAGCATCGGTTACATGTACCGTCAATGAAGCGGCAGGCATTAAACAAACAGGTGTGGTTGGTGGGCGATCATCAATTATTTTCTCGATTAAATCGCCATAGTCAGGATGGCTGAATGTCAGGTCTGTCATTTTTGATGGAAATGCAACCCAGAACAAACCGTTTGCGTCTGTTGTATGTTTTAAGCGTATTCCTTTTTCCGAATAACTTGATTTGATATTAACACCAGCCACTGGTTTCAGGCTAGTACAATCAACGACGATTCCTGTATATATACTTTCCGGAATTAACGTTAGATCCACCAACGTCATGTGGTTTGTGGATATTTCAACATTAAAAGAAAGCTCCCGTGCTCCACTTGGTTTAATGTTTATACCGTAATGTCCCGGTTTAAATCGTTCGGATTCATATGTGCCATCCTTATCTGCTTTTATGTGCAGTGGAAAGCAGGAGCCCCCTTTTCCATGGGCTTGTGGCCGGTATACTGTATAAAATCCTCCGAGTTTCTGTGCTGGTTTACCGTTCGTATCCAGTGCGGTTCCGCCAAACCATCCACCGGTTTCATCAAGTGTCATTTCTAAGTATTCAGGAATGGTCGAACCACCGGCGCTGGTAAATGGTCCGGCATGATTTGGGGGAAGCATGCTGGTAGCGCACTTGACAAGAAAAGTTATTCCCGTTGGTATGCAGTTGATAACAAATTTTCCCTGATTGTCTGTATAGGTGAAAGCATTTTGCATGCCGAGGCTGCGATACTTAAAGCGGAGCTGGTTTTCGAGTGTTTCATTACTATACTTGTATTCAACCCATACCCAGGCGCCACTTGCCGGAGTACCGTCAACATGTGATACTCGTCCCTGAACGGTTATGCCGTTTTTGACGGTCAGGAACAGGATCACATCGCTGTTGCCGGTGGTGAAAGTGCTTCCAGCCACAATCATTTTTTCTTGTATATTTGGAATAGATTGTTCGGGGTTGTACCAGGAGATATTCACCGGTATATTTTCAATACCCGATCCTGAATGAAAGTCAACTACCGTGCCTTTGATAATTGAACACTCTTCATCAGCAGAGAATGCGTATGTTTCTCCCGGGATATACATGGCATGTAATGCTGCATTGCTGATTTGCAGTTTGTGTAAAGCGGAGAGATCAATGGGTATAATGTATGGTTCTACAGGTTTTCGGGTAAGCAGCGGTGGCACAGCATTCGTTTGAACCGGGGAATCCTCGCGGGAAGTGCAGGCGGGGATGCATGTCATGATTACTGCGAGTATACATCCAAATAGTATGGCGGTCAAATATGGTCGTAGCATCAGCTTTACCCCAGTAGGTTACACACATACACTAAAATTACACATAATTGCTTGCGTGTAATTATATAGAAGTATAGAGGGATTTACAAGCAATCAGCAGTTCCCTAAATCCGCGATGGGATGAAAGCGGGGGGCGAAAATATAAATCTTGTTATCGTTCTCGATCTCGATATCGTTCTCGATCTCGATATCGTTCTCGATCTCGTCATCGTTCCTGCAATCGTCGTTACCTCAAGCAGCCATAATCTTCAAGCAGATGTCTATAAACATCGGGTAAAAAAGGGGTATGACCATGTAATCCTTTTTCTTCTCCCGATTTCGATTATTCTTACCCGTTAATGTACCGCGCAAAATAAAAGCCATTTTCCA
>CAZCLS010000026.1:0-16902 GCA_964499565.1 uncultured bacterium | reverse complement strand
CTCTCTCGGTGTTCTGCCCGCTATACCCATCAAAATTACAGCGCACTAAATCCATCTTCCATCAACTATTCCCCCCAAAAGACCCCGGTAATACTGTGAATTGTTTAGCAACACGTTATTTCGGGCCAACCTCGCACTGTTAAATCCCATTACTCCAGTAAAAAAGCTCTCACACCCGGCCTCACCGAGACCGGCTACAATTCAGTTGTCAAGGTTCAGGATTCAACATCCACACTCTACAAATTCAAATCTCACAAGTGCTCCAGTCGTCTTTGAGCCTGTTCAGCATGCGGTGTGCCGGGAAAATGGTCCACTACATACTGCAGCGTATCCCTTAATGCCGATTGGTCACCCAGTTCCTGATATAGCTGGGCTTCCCGAATGTATATATCAGCTGCGGTTATTTGACCGTCATACCGTTTGAGCGCCTGTTCACATTCACGCACGGCATCTCTGAGGACATCACGATATGCATCGAACTTCTCTGCTCTTTGATATATAGCCGCCTGTTTTTCGAGACATCCAACCCGGTCCTGCCAGGAATTGTTTTCCCGCTGTAACATCTTTGTATAGATTCCTGCTGCATCCTCATATTTCCCGGCTCGTTCACTGTAATACGCAAACTGTTCCATACACTCTTTTCTGATCTCCGAATCGGGTGTCAGCTCAAATATTTTTTTATAGCAGTTCGCCGCTTCTTCATAATTATCAAGACTGCCATAGATTGTTCCAGCAGTAAGGTACGAGGTAACATCCTTATGCGCGAGAACTCGATTCAGTATCGTTTCCCTTACCTCTTCATTTGTGCATTCGCTTACCATAGTTACAAACGGCCACAAGTATCCATCTACAAGATTGTACTGCCCAGGCATTATAGCAGTGATTATGTCCCGGTATGCATCAGCCGCAGCGATATAGTCACGCATAGATCGTAATATCTCCGCTTTGACCGCCGTTATTGTTATTGATGGGGGTTCGCTGTTCAGTAATGCCATGGCTTCTACGGCACAATCTTTCTTCTGCAGTAAGCGGGCAAGGGTAATTATGAATGCCTCCCGATATTTGCTCTCTACGACCGGATACTTCTTCTTCAGATAGCTGATTGCTTTCTCCAGCTGCCCCGCTTTTTCATACAGTTGGGCTACTGAAGACATCATATTCGGCTGCAAGGGGCCGTCAGCCAGCATATCAATCCGTGCAAGCGCTTTGCTCAGGTCTATTTCATAGTTCGTGCGCTCACAATATTCAAGCAGAGGTTTCATTATATTTACGGCTTCTCTGTCATTCGCGTTTTGATCTAGATACGTTTGTATGCGCGGCAGTGCATCATCCAGCCGATTAAACCTGCAGGCATACGAGAGATAACTGTCCATGCTGTTGATCGTCTCAACCTGTTTCCAGGCTGCATCTTTATCGCCTTTATCTTCATATACTTGAATCATACAACGGATTAATGTATCTTTTTCATATGGTTTTAACTCAGAATATGCTGGTGTTTCCATAAAGGCGGTCCCACGGTCAATGGCATCCTGAAAACGGTGCTTTTGCAATAAAATCTCCACAATCCTTTCAATGACATCAATCTGTCCGGACGGAATAAGGATGGCTAGTGACCGTTCCAATACATCCAGCTCTTTGTCAGCCATCTGGTAGTCCCGGTACAGGTGTGCCAGACGGTAGTATTTGTCTGCCTGCTCTCCGGGAGTCTCCTCCCAGACAATAGAATCCTCTAAATACCTGGCAGCGGTCTTCCAGTCACCTGTAACTTCAGCCAGAGTCGCCAGTAATGACAACTTGTTCGATACCCTGCCTTGTTTCCTCAGATCGACAATGAGTGCCTGACACTCATCATCTATATTGATTTTTGTATACTGAGCTAATCGCTTCAATCTGGAAACAAGTTGAATCAATTCCCCTCTTTCGGTTGCCATATGTATAGCAGCTATACATAAACTCACTGCTTTCTTCGGCTGACCGGATTGCAGGTAAATATCAATAATTGTTTGAGCATTCCCTGTGTTGCCAGGCCGTACGTCAGCTGCCAGCTGGTCGGCATACAGTACCGCGCGATCAAACTTTTTCATCTTTATACATAAAAACATGATCCTTGTCATAATTGATTGCTTTATATTTTTATCCTTACTGAGCGCCAGATATCGTTCATATATTTCCAATGCTCGGTCCGGCAGACCGACATTGCTTAATTTATCAGCCAGGCCCAGGCTCAGATTATTTTGTGCATCCAGTTCATTCATTATCGCGTCGGCCAGTTTTATCAGACCGTTAGTGTCACCGGCAGCGCTATAATGTGACAATAATGCCCTTTGTATCTGTTCCCTCAGAAATGGTGAAGGCTGTTCCTCCAGAAAACTCAACAGCAAATCCCGGCAGTTCGGTGAAGCCTGGGAAATCATATGCATAAATTCCATGCGCAATGATACCGGCAGATGTTTGTTTTTCAACCAGGCCATGACAACACGCTCGCGTTGATTGGTGAAGGCCGCATCCTTCAGCCTGAGCTTTGACAGCATTTCAATATATTGTTGACCATAGGTGGCGATTGCCGCGCTGTTTGTCAACCGTTTTTCCAATTGTGCCGTCAGTGCATACAGTTTGTTTGTATTATTTATTTTCAGCGACAGTTGGAGCAGTTTGTCTGCCTGGTCGAGCGGCAGGTTGGACTGCATGCCGGCCTGCTCTAAAATGTTTTCAACTGTATTGGTTCTGCCCCATTTCAACATGCTACTGATTATAAACACCGGTGGTATATTAGTCAGACTGGCGATATAGGTATCTAGTAATCGTTCAAACTGCTGGTGCAGGCCGCAGGCTCTCATATCATCTCCTATGAATACTACTATCCTTGGAGAAACACTGAAAGCGGGAATCTTGTCTATCAAGGCGGCCAGGCGCGCACAGGCCTTCTCGTTCCGCAGCCGGGCGGCCAGGTGTAATGTATTTCGGAAATGATCGAATGTAGGATGCTGCTTCTCCAGTTCAAGCATTGTAAGTCGCAGGCTCAGTTCGCGGGACGCTAAATTATTATCTCGGCTTATTCTGACCAGTTCACTATAATAAAGTGCTGTCGTTTTTCCCTCCTGTTCCATATGCCTGACCAAAGCATCAAACTGCTTCTCATCCATCGTTTTCGGCCAACGGTCATTGTTCATTTCCAGAGAACGCTGTTCTTCAATGTCCTGCAAAAATTTTTCGCGGCACAGTAATCTTGCCTGAGCAATAAAAGTGCGGCGCTGGTCATAACTCAACCGGGAAATTGATTGCCATGGTTTACCGATGCGGTTCAATTCGGCGATCACGGTATCAATAATCCATTCCTGCCGGCTCGGGTCATCCCAGCGATAGTCCAGCAATGTTGCAGCGGCTTTCAGGCGCTCTACGGCAAAGCGGCTGCCGGTCGCGCATTTGCTTAATACATCCCATACCATATTTGTTTCACGGCAGTGCTGATACAGTTCCGCCCCTGCCGCCGCACTCACCTGATATGTTTTTGCCAATTCACTATTTTCCTGTAATATTTCGCGTGCTGCGGCCGGCATATTCTCCTGGAGATATTCCCTGATCACGGTGGCTGCCATCTCCGCCCGGATATGCTCCGGTATATCCGCGCATGCCATGCCCCGGCTGCGGGCAACATACGCGTTACTGATACAATTGAGTTGAGCATACGTATCCGCCACAATCTTCAGCATTATACCGTTATCAGGAAAGCGGGCAGTCATACGTGCAATCAGTTGCGTGATCGGCCTGGCCACCGCTGAAATTGAAATTATTCCTGGTTGTTGCGGACGTATGCGATTCTCCCGAAAACATGATAATGCCCATATAAATTCTCTCGACGTACAGGTTTGGTCTCCGGCTAGACGTTCTAAAAGAGTTGCCAGGCGATTTGTCAAGTTTGCCTGCCTGTAAAAATAAATCGCATCATATAAATGGTGACCGGATGGAAGATTGGTTCCTATTGCTTCACAGAGAACAGGTATTACCTCCTCGCCAGCCATGGACCGAACCTGCATTGCTGCCTGAACGATCTTCCAAAGCTCTTTTTCGTTTTCAGCCAGTGCCAGTGCCTGCTTGATTTTTTCCAATGAGACTCCTGTACCAAGCCGTTCCTGTGAACCGGCACCATACAAAACCCGCTCATATGGCGGTATATTCGACAGGACTATACCTGCAGCAATATTTCGAATGGCAGGTTCGCACCTTTGGGCTTCTGCTATATACCGGCAAATGTTGTTAAGCGACATCCTGATCTGCAAATTGGTTGCCAATTCATATGTTGATTGCACATATTTCAGTGCCTCCGCATAATTTCCATCGTCAAGCTCTTGATATGCATGCAGCAGGCAGCCAATACTATTTGTTGCGGGATACTCCTCGGTAAGAATCACACCCGGCAGCTTTCCACTTCCCTGAAGCTGTCGTGCAGTACCCATTAATGAAAGCTGCAGTATCTCGCTCCCCGGACACGTCCGTGCCGCCATAAACGTTTTCTGTATTTCAGCTCTGTTGTCCAGTTTCATATAGCAGCGTAGAATATGCAGCCGTATGTTCAGATTGGATGGAGACAGTGTCAGCGCTTTGTTGAAACAGTTCAGTGCATTGCTTATCATATACTGCTGGTTTTCCCATACCAGACCCAGGCTAGACCACAAGCTGGGATTTTCGGGGTGTTTTTCACATAAATGCTCCAGCTCGGGTATCCCGAGCATTCCTATATTTGTGAAAGGTGTTTCTTTCAGAATATCTTCTATTGATTCTTTGTGTAGCAACACCTTATTCGACACGATGCTTACATGTTCCGCTGCCGCTGTTGCGGATGTAGCGGTAACAGACGCTTCAACCGGTATCAGACGTATGATCAATAACAATACCGGTATTAAACCCCACAAGCGCATTATACCTCCCGAATTTTATATATGATTACTATATTACCATATATGACACTACCTGATGTGATAGCATGCGTTCCACATGTATAGTACCATTTCTGGTAATGAGTTTCAATATATTTGACCGGGTTTTCCCTGAACGTATCATCAGACCGGTATAACTCACATACCCCATCACCCGGCCTCGCCGAGACCGGCTACAGATGCGCATGAAAATGTTCGGCGGCATGTATTCACAATCACCAGTCACCCAAAATCCCCTTTACTCCCTTTACTCCATCACTCCATTACTCCATCAGTGGCCGGGGACGGCCACCCTCCATTACTCCATTATCCATTATCCATCTTCCATCATCCATCTAGTTCCTCACATACACATCATACGTGTACATCAGCTTCTGTTCTTCATCCGGTTTCAGACTTATTTCCCAGATCAGGTTGTGACGGGTGTTGACCATCTTCAATCCTTTCACTGTCGGCACATCCTTTGCTTCCGGTGTCATCTCTTTGACTGTTCCCGACAGGTGCTTGGTAATTTCCATGTTGACCGCCTGAGTCTGCCGGTTGCGAACCTTCAATTCTCCTTTTACGGTTACCAGGTCATACGAATACCCGTAAAACTGCGCCGCATTGCGGGTGCGGGTTACTTCATATTCAGCTTGCTCGGCCACGACATTCATTGCGCGGTTGATCCGGATCGTCGCTTTTGCTCCCGGCGCGGTGTAATAGCAGATGTCCTGTCCGGTAAAGTGTCCGTCCTTCACAAACTCCGCCGGTGCTGTGGTCCAGGGCATGTTCATCGTGTTCTGCATCCGGCAGCTGTGCCACACGATCTCCGCTTCCGGCCGCTCGTTCTGGTCCCGGTTCCGGTTATAGCGTTCATCTTTATCCAGAATATCATCGATCTCCCAGGTGTAGATGTGAACATACGGTACCTTCGCGCTGAACAGCGGTATACAGGCGTTCTCACCGCGCTTCAGACTGAAATTGTCCACCGGATAGAAATACAGGTCTTCCGCCGTTTCTCCTTCCCGCGCGGTTGAATAGGCCGGCATCGGCACTCCCGCATACTCGTCATATACCGCAGAATTAACCATCAACGCCTGCTGTGCCATATAGTTATATCTGCCGCGATTCTGCTCGCTGTGACCTGTCGTCAGCGCCTGCAGATAATCGGCTAGCGACTGGCTCAGAGCAACCGGACTGTTGATGTCGGAAAACTTGATGTTCGGAAAGCCTGATACTAATTCCAATGTCACATTGTCCAGATTTTCAGCTTCGTTTAATACCATCGCCTTCGCGCTCAATACAGCAATACTCTCACCCGTCAAGTCTATCAAATAACTTGGCGCCCAGGTGATTCCCCGTGCCAACCAGTTTAGATATACCTGCTGACCTTCCGCCGGCTGCTCCAGCTCCAGGCGGATCGCCGGCTGCTTGACCGTACGCACCGTTTGCATGCCGGTATCTCCGCTTTCGATGTCCACCCTGATAATCGATGGAATATTTACCGCCACAACACCCCGGTGTGTTTTCAGAATCAGCAGTTGCCCTGACGGATACGGCCGGTAACGCGATGAATCCTCGCGGCGGATATCCATCCGGTACGGACTTGGTGCTTCAATGAGTACCGGTTCCATTTCCACCGAACTGATAACACCGTCCACGGTCGGCATTCGTTCAAGCGATGTAACGATCGTGGCTGATTTGCCGACATTGGCTGAGAGCAGTTGAGCGATTGTGCTGACCGGATTGGTTTCGGGTATTTCCTGCAGTGATGTTATAATACGGTTGAGCTTCACCTCGGGCGGGTAATGCACCCAGAACGTTCCTAAGGACGGTATTGGCAATTGCCCGACGGTTACCGTCGTCGTGTCAGCCGGTAGAGCCATCTGGGCCGAAAAATATCCCAGGCCGTTCTTAAAAAGCGCTACCCGTTTCACGGTTATACCAGCTGAACTCCTGCCGACAAAAGCAAATGACAGCACACACATGCTGACAACGATTATAATGGTAATTGACCTATTCATTTTTGCCTCCTTGCGTTACATATGAACCCCCGCGGACATCTTACGCGGGTCTATGCGGTTATACTGACAAACCTGCTCGGATCACCAGGCATGCGTCAGGATTCCGCCTGATGGAAACAGGGAGAGCACAATCGCTCTCCCCTTAATGTTTAAGCCCTCATTTACGGTTTCCCTTTTCATCATACGGATCTAAAAGGTGCTTTTTCAAAAAAGCCCACTGTCGTTCATATCCGTCCCTCCCGATATAATGTCCATTATTAGGATATATCTGCAGTTCGAAGTCTTTGCCGGCTTTATGAAGCGCGTCCGCCAGGGCCAGGGCATTGTTAACATGCACGTTTATGTCAATCATGCCCTGCTGGATCAAGAATTTTCCCTGCAAGTTTTTCGCGTTCAAAATATTTGAACTTTGTTCGTATCCTTCCTTATTTTCAGACGACAGTCCCATAAAACGTTCGGCATACGTTGCCGTGTAATAGCGCCAGTCATGTACGCCGGCATTCGCAACCCCGACTTTATAAATGCCAGGATATCCCAGCATCGCCCGCCCGGTCATAAATCCACCATGTGATGTTCCATATACCCCGATCCGCTCAGGATCAATATACGGTCGTTTCATCAGAACCCGCATGCCGTCCGCGTTGTCTTTCAGTTCTACTATACCGACCTTGCCATACACCGCTTCGATAAATGGATAGCCGCGGCCGAGTGTCCCACGTCCGTCTATTTTGGTCAGCAAGTAGCCGTGCTGTGTTGCCTGGTGAGTATACTGAAAAACATTACATACATCTTTCGAGCCTGTTCCGCAATAAATATTGTTCACAAGCGCGTATCTGTTAGATGGATTAAATCCCCAGGGCTTATATAATATGCCAAATAAATCTGTCTCGCCGTCATCGGCTTTGAACCTGAAAATCTCCGCCAAAGGTACGTTCGCGAATGGCGCCAAATCCCCCTGCCCCAATTGAACGACAGCCTCACCGTTGCTGTTGTACAGCCAGGTGTCTGCAGGCCGTTTCACTGTTTCGTTCTGGGCCACAAAATACTGGCCGTCAGGCGAAATACTGAACTCGCTGTAGTGCAATTCGTCTTTGGTTAATTGCTGGTGGCCGGTTCCGTCCAGGCGAACTTTATGCAGCTGCGCGTTTAATAACTCTTTATTGCTGTACGCCACATAAAAAATCCAGTTGTTCGTTTCGTCTATCCGCAGGATTTCACGCACTTCATATAACCCATCTATAACCTTGACGATCTGTTTGCCGTCCAGGTCCCTGATCTCAAAATTCACATAATCATTGTCATAATTGGCCCAGATAAATTGTTTGCCGTCTTTGATAAAATCTACAAATGCTTCGTTGTACACCCAGGTCGGGCGGCTGTTGGTAACGCCGACTTTACTTCCCCCGGTTTCCGGATTTACTTTTACCAACTCCAGAATGCGTTGCCGCCGGTCCAGGCGGTTGAAAAACAGTGTCGAACTGTCGGGAGAATATTTTATATGATAGACATATTGATTTGTCGATGGTCCGCAATCCACCTTAACCGTCTTTTTGCTCTTAGTATCATAGATATACAAGCTGATTATTGGAATAGGATCGCCCGGGTTCGGGTATCCTCGATATTCTATCCGCGAACACGGGCCTGTAGTATTATAAACCATCGGATAATGCGGCACATTCCGTTCGTCGAATTTATAATACGCAAGTTTACATGAATCAGGCGACCACCACATCCCGTCAAACTGACCTTTATCCTCGTTATACAGCCAGCTTACGGCACCATACCGCATCCACGGTGTTCCATCTTCAGTCAATTGCGTCAGCGTACCCTTGCATTCTATATATACATTATTATTACTGTGCACGGCATACCTGCTGCCATCAGGAGCGGGAATCCGATTGGGATTGCGCCACCTTCTGCGATTGACATCGTTTTTGGTCTGTTTGAACGCATCTGCCGGTTTTGCTTTCTTTTCAAACGTATTGCCGGTAAGTGAATAACACCGCAGCACATTCCCGGTCGCCATCCGGAAAAACAGGTTTTGACTATCCAAACTCCACTCAACATTCCTGACTTTCCCCGCATTGGCAGCCCGTTGCAAAGCTTTCCAGTCCGGAGCCGCACCCCATGCTACCAGATTTCCTAAAACACATAAAACTAAACAATAACCCTTCATAAACAAACCTCTATAATTTTAAAATAAACTATGTTGTATCTCTTAAACTTTTTGTTAAATATTATAACAGATTGCCTTAGAAACTGCCTGTTTAATTATTACTCATTGCTTTCATCCGGGGTCGGACCGAGTTATCATTCTTATTTTCATATATTTAACACCCTAAAACACCCTGTTTTTGGCTCTTACATTCCCGTTTTTGGGGGTTTTTTGGGAATGCAAGACCTTAAATCAACCTTTTTAATACCTAATGAATTGTTTAGCAACACGTTATCTCGGTCCGACCCCGAACTTAACAGTCTGTCGTCCCTCCAGAACTTTGTTTTCAGCGTCGGAGCCGTGACAGAAATTAGCCCGCACCGTGAGGTGTGGGTATGCTGTGAGCTTTATCATCACGTTCCAGAGGAGCCACAGAGCATGCTTGGCTTGGATATGCCTGCATTCCGGGCAGCCCGTTTCGGCTGCCCTTTGCCTGTTCACACCAGCCGATAGTGAAAGTATGCCTAATAGTAGGCAGGCTGAGCTCCACGTCGAATCTATGTCTCGGGTTCCCCGGCTGAGTAATGTGTTCTGGTAATAATGACAGCACCCAAACTGCACAGCAGCATAAGCACGAAAAAGAACAGGGAATCATTGCTGGCAATGCCCTGTAATCCCGGCGAATAGTTCGGTTTGAGATACCAGCAGAGTCCACACACTATGGAAAGCGCGACCATAACCATTGAAACGGACACCCTTGCCTGTTTTACGGAAAAATATATAATTACAGCACTACACCACCCGATGAACGCGACCGGCAAAAGTATGGTGCGAATACCTTCGCTGCCCTTGAAAGCTTGTGTTTCCAGAACAACACCTGTATCGATCTCACTGCTGCTCTGGCTCGAGTGATACCCCATGAGTCTACCGTCTTCAAACCGCAATAAAAACTCGCGCTGGCTCAGTTCATCAGTATAGACATGCGTCATACCGGACTCTTTTTCAGTGTCTGCCGCACTCAGCTCCCGGACCGTTCCGAACATCTTTTGGAATTCTTCAATGGGTATCTGGGCGTGCTGCGCAGCTCTAATGCGGTCATTCTCCTTTGTTCCAATCAGGATTGCAGCTTCACTTTTAGCTTTACGCTCGCGAAACCGCGCGCGGCGGTCGGCATTCAGATCGGCTTTGTACGCCGTCAGCCCGAGTGTCACAAGTGAAAATACTGTTACGACAATCACTCCGATAAATCTCTGATTTTGTTTCATGTATGTGCCTCCCTGGCAGGATTATTGCTTTATTTGCTTTTGACAATGGCCAGCGCGATGGTTCCGCAGCCTATGCTGGTTGTTCCGCAAAAAAGCGCGACTATTTGAACATCCTGAGCACCGGTCCCCACCATTGCAAGCGTAACCAGTGAAAAAATCGCCGCGCAGGCACCGATCGCCACGACCAGGATTCCTATTGTTATCGACATGTTTATTTTTCGGTTCATAACAGTTTTACCTCCTCGCTTTGTCAGCGCACATGTTTACTATGATCCGTCAGTTTCAAGGTTAGATAGCGTTTCGGGCGGGACGGCCACCCTCCATTACCCCATTTTTCATTGTCGCTCCAACTGTTGTTTCGCCTGTTCCGCTTGCGGCGTGCCGTGAAAATGATCGACTATATACTGCAGCGTGTCCCGTCTGGCCGATGGATCACCCATCGTCCGGTACAGCCCGGCTTTCCTTAAATAAACATCCGCCGCGTCTGCTTTGTTCTCAAGCCCTTTGATCGCCCGGTCGCATTCGCGCACTGCCTCCCTGAGTACATCCCGGGCCGCGTTGGGCTTGTCGGTTTTGCGATAGATATCAGCCAGGCGTTCCTGATACGTAACGCGTTCCTGCCAGGCGATATTTTCAGTTTTCATCAGCTCCGCATAGGTTTCAATTGCATCGTCATAGTTACCGGCCTGCACGCTGCAATTCGCTAATCGCTGCTGTGCTGCCTGCTTTTTGTCCGGCTCGGTCGTCAGCTCGATCGTGTTCGCTAAACACTGCGCCGCATCATCATATTTCTGGAGGCGCTCGTAGACTGTCGCAGCGTTCTCATATGCCGTTGCATCCTTTTTTTCAAGTACGCGCGCTAAAATCTTTCCGGTCAATTCTTCATCATTGCAATTGCCGGCCATGTTCGCCAGTTCCCGCATATAATTATCCACACGCCAGGTTTCCTTAACCGGGACGCTGTCAATCGCAGCAAGGTATGCTTCCGCTGCCGCGGAATATTCTTTTGTGCTGTACAACAGCCGCGCTTTGGTTTCCAGAATTGTCATCGTTTGCGGTTCGGCAGTAAGTAGCACCAGGGCTTCGTCGGCACGTTTGTTGTTCTGCAGGGTGCGCGCCAGGGAGGTTACCATCCGTTCGCGATTCTCACCCTGTACTTCAGTGTATCGCTGCATTAAATAATCTATCGCTTTATCAGGCTGCCCGGCACGTTCATACATGTCGGCGACCGTCGGCAGCAGATCCGCCGGCAGAGGAGCATCCAGCATGCGGTCAAGCCGGGAGATGGTCGCTTCTATTTCAGCTGTGCGGTTGTTGCGCCGGCAATAATTCAGCAAATCTCGCATAACGTTGATTTTATCATTGACCGGCGCGTCCGAATCAAGATGCTGTTCGATGCGCGGCAGGGCGTCATCCAGCCGGTTCAGCTGAAAGGCATAACCCAGGTAACTGTACATCGTGCTGATTTTTTGCATCAGGTTCCACGCCTGTTCATTATCGCTTACCTCCATACACGCGGTAATCATGGGCTGTATGAGGGAGTCCCTGGAGTAGTCGTCAAGGGTAGCAAACACCGGCGATGCCATGAATTCGTTGCCGCGGGCAATCGCCTCTTCATAGCGTTTCTGTTGCTGCAATAATGATACAATGCGGTGGACGGCTTTTCCCTGCTGGCGCGGTTCAAGAATGTTAATTGATTGTTCAAGCACTTCGATCTCTTTGGCGGGCATCTGGTTATCCCGGCACATATCCGCCAGCTGGCGGTAATACTGTGACTGCCGGTCGGGATGGTCTGTCTGCCGGATTGCATCTTCCAGGTATCGAAACGCTCCATCCTGGTCGCCCGCCATGTCTGCCAGAGACGCCATTACCGCCAGCCGTTCCGGCGTGCATCCCTGGGCGGCAAGTTCCGTGATAATAGCACGACAAGCATCCGCCACATCCTCTGCATTGTTCCGGGCCAGGTTCTTCAGGTTTGAAGCCAGCTGTTGCAGTTGCTGCGCGTCAGATGTCATCCGCATGCTGGCCAGACACAGTTTCAGAGCCTTGTCCGATTTCCCGGCCTGTTGATAGATCGATATGATGCTGCCGGCTTCCTGGACATTCCCGGGCCGCAACGCAGCAGCCAGCTGGTCGGCATACACCAGCGCGCGTTCCGGCGCTTCCAACTGAACGCATAATTGCATGGCAGTAATCATAGCCGATTTTTTCTCATAGTCGTCCGTGCTGAGAGCCATAACGCGCTCGCACAGTTCCAGGGCCCGGTCGGGCATACCGGCATTGCTGAAAACATGCACCAGGTTCTGCCGCATGGAATTCGGCAGACCCTGGTCGGCAAGCATTGTGTCGGCAAGCGCACCTAATCCTTCTTTGTCACCACTGTTGCGGTAGTACCCGAGCAAGCTGTATTGAATCTGCGATGCCACCTGCTCCGGCGGGTTCTCCTGTAACAATCCCAGCATCATATCGCGGTAGGCATGTGAATCGTTTGGCATACTCTGCATAAACTGATAGCGGACGGAAACCGATAGTGCCGTGTCGGCCATCCATTCCGTGATCAGGGTATCCCGCTGGCCGGCGTATGAAGCATCTGTACGGGCTAACCGTGACAGCGCTTCGAGATACTGCGCTCCATACCGGGAGATCGCGACAGTATTAGTCAATGCAGCTGCCATAGTTCCGGTAATCATTGGAATACAGTCGGTCTTGTTCAGTTGCACAGCTATCTTCAGCAGTGTGTATTGCTGTTCAACCGGCACATCGGCACGCCGGATAACGGTATCAAACAGTGTTTCCAGGACATTGGTTTTTCCCCACTTCATCAGTTGTTGCGCTGTGTACTCGTATGGCAGAACCGTTTGGTTGGTAATGCAGGCCTGAAGCAGCCGGTCAAATCGCTGCTGCATGCCGCCTGTCTGCAGCGCGGCGCCATAAAACTGCACTAACGTGTTGATGTCAGAGGAAACGCCGGGCTTCTGCTCTATGAGTGTCACCAGCTTCTCGCACGCAGCGGCATCCTGTAATTTTACCGCCAGTTGCAATGCTTCCTGCACGTTGATAGAGGAGCGTATATCACGCTCAGATTCCAGCGCTTTCAGGCGCAGTTTCAGTTCGATCGCGCCAAATCCCAGATTGTGGCTGAATTGAACCAGAGAACTATACGTATACAGCGATGTTTTTCCCGCCTGTTCAACGCGATGGACCAGGGCTTCAAATGCTTCCGCGTCAAGTGACTTCGGCATCAATTCCTGAGCTAGCCAGGGACTGCCGCGCAGAAAACAATCTTCCACGATATCGGCCATAACGGATTCCCGGCCCAATTGGGTCATAATATCAATAAACGCCCGCCGTTGCGGTCCATTTATCGCGTTTAGTAACCGACCCGGATTTTCAGCTTTTTTCATTTCATCCACAATCGCATCCGCAATCCATTCCACTTTACTCCTGTCATCCCAGCGATAGTCCAGCAACGCTCCCGCGGCTCCTATGCGTTCTTTGGCGAATCGACTTCCGGTCGCACAGCTACGTAACATCTCCCACGCCGCGTTGGTATCGTTCTGCCCGCAGTATACCTCCGCGCAGGCTTTGGCAAATGCCTGATACGTCCGCGCTAATGCCGCGTGTTGAGTCATCAGCGCCTGCGCTTTTTCTGCCATGTCCTCGTGAATATACGCAGCAAGCAGCTTCGCCGCCATTGCCGCCCGGATGTGTTCCGGTATATCCTCACACGCCAATCCCCGTTCGCGGGTTTCCAGTTCCTCCCGCAGACAATTATTCAGGGCATATTCATCCGCCACAACATTCAACATCATGCCGTTGCTGGGGCACCGCTCGATTATCCGGGCAAGGACCGCATCCATCTGCTCCTGCAAGGGATGGGCAGCACTGCGCCCGTAAAAATGGCCTTCTCTTCCCATACCATTCCCGGCATCGCGAATATAGTACAATATCTGTTGCAGGTCCCGGTATGATGTGCTCCGGTCGCCAGCATACGTTGTAATGATTTCAACAAGTCTGTTGGTGAGCCCTGCCTGGGTGTACATGCGCAGTGCCTCAAACATGCGTTTGCGGGGAGGCATGTTTGTTCCGACAATAGTATCCAGAAACGTTTTCAGCGGTGCAGTGTCACGAAATGCATACGGGCGCGGATTCTCGTACACCAGGCGCGCTATTTCCCATTGCTCGTCTGCACTCACCGCCAGAGCCAGTGCTTCATTCAGTTTCTCTATCGGCGTGTCGGCAGTGAATTGCGCCTGTTTGGCCGTCGGATCATATAATACGCGCAGTGACGCCGGCATATTTGAAAATAGTACCTGGAAGAACCGTTCCATCACCTCCCGGTCACACCTCTGCGCCTTCTGCAATCGCCAGCCGATACTTGCCAGGTATGCCCGGATCATACTGTTCGTGGTCAGTTCATACCCCCGTGTCGCGTATTGTACAGCCGCGGCATACTCTTTTTCACGCACGGCGCAATTCGCTTTCACCAGGTATGCAATACTGTCATCCGTGTCAAATTGCTCTTTCAGAAACGCTTCCGATACATGTCCCTGCTGCTGTAACTGCATCGCTATCTGCATCAGTGACAGGCGTTGCTGCTCGTTAGCCACACACACGCGCGCTTCCATAAATGTTTCGAGGATTTTTTCACTGGTGCCCTGCGCCATGTAGCACCCCAGCAGACTCAGCCGCGGCTGCAGCGCGTCGGGCGCCAGTTCCGCCGCGTGTTCAAAACAAACCTGAGCGTTGCTCATGTCATACAGTTGGCTCTGCCACACCATTCCCAGGCGATACCACAGGTCCGCGTTGCCCGGTTCCCTCTCAAGCTGCCGCTCAAGCTCGACTACCCCGAGCGGCTCAAGCCAACGGTATGTTTCGAATCTCGATAAATAAACCAGATTGGTTGCGCGCCCGTCCGACGAAACAAACGTGCGGGAGGGCTTGAATGGCTTGGCTGATGATTCCCGCGGCGTTTTCACTCCCGCAGGGGAAACACGGTCATTACTTATTTCGTCTGTTTGCCGCCCGCATGATACCAGGCACAGAATCAACAACAATGACCACCAAACCATGAACAATACTATTTTCATCGTTTTCTCCTCACATCTACTGTGTTCTGCTGCTCACCATTGCGTGATTATTTCTTATATGCTTTATACGTACTATCTGTCCTATCGGTTGACATCTCTATACCCTCGCCATACCCCTGCATCACAGTTGTCTGACGTGTCCGACCAGTCCGACATGTCCGACCAGCATCCCCTCTGAAACCACCTCACCATCCGTGGCTGCCGGTCAGGCTTGCACGGTAAACAATGGTGGCCGGGGACGGCCACCCTCCAAAATTTTTATTTCCAGTGCAAACTTGACTGGTTGCAATGCGGTTTCAGGATTCAAGTTATTCCTTCTCCAGGGATGCCGGTTCAACCACTGATGTTATGATAAAATACCGTTTGAATTGCCACCCGGCCTGGGGCAGGGAGCTGTTTTCCGCTTTGGCCACTTCAAAGGGTACTCCAATCATCTTGCCTGATTCATACCCTCTGATTACGCATCTGGTCCCGGCGGGAAGGCCGGGATGCTTTACGTTGTCAACCCAAATGTCAATCGGTTCCGGAAGTTTCCTGCTGTTTATCGTGTCAATACGCAGTGTCCTGGTGCCGACTTTTCCGGTCTCAACCCGTATTCCTTCAATCGTTAGATACGTGCCCAGAGGATAGCCAAGGCTGCCGGCCGGAATGGATGCCTCGCCGAATTGTCCCGGGATTACAGGCTGTTCCGCCTTTTCAGATTGTGATGACACGCACCCGCACACAAACACAGCAAGAATGATAATACTACACTTCATAATCGTTACCTCCCAATGTGCCAATTATTCCGCAATGTGGATTTGTTACCTCTTACGTATTATTCCGCAATCCGCAATCTTACATCCCATCACTCCACCATTCCATTACTCCATGTCACCACCCTGTTCCATCAGTCAACAAATAGTAAACCATTATACTTCACTTTCCATAATAAGTTGTCATACAAATGTTAAAAGTCCGAAGGGCATTTTGTTCATATGTAGACAGTTCCACCTATCCACCGGCTCTTTCGGCAAAGCCGAAATCTCCGGGGGCCACATTAGTTCTCGTTTTGAGCCACCCTCCATTACTCCATTATCCATCAACCATTGACCATTAACCATCATCCCTGTCAGTTCCTCACATACACATCATACGTGTACATCAGCTTTTGTTCCTCATCCGGCTTCAGACTGATTTCCCAGATCAGATTGTGCCGCGTGTTCACCATCTTCAGTCCCTTGGCCGTGGGCACATCCTTCGCTTCCGGCGCCATTTCCTTGACTGTTCCCGACAAGTGCTTGGTGATCTCCATATTGACCGCCTGAGTCTGCCGGTTGCGGACCTTCAATTCTCCCTTCACCGTTATCAGGTCATAGGAATACCCGTAAAACTGGGCCGCGTTGCGGGTACGCGTGACTTCATATTCAGCCTGCTCGGCCACGACATTCATTGCCCGGTTGATCCGGATCG
>CAZCLS010000025.1:9808-16914 GCA_964499565.1 uncultured bacterium | reverse complement strand
TCTATACGGGCGGACTATCAATTATCAAGAACGAGAACGAGAACGAGAACGAGAAAAGGGCCGTGAGCCGTAGGTCGTACGTGATAGTGCGGGTATATGAAAAAAAGCACGCTAACCTGTCTGGCTTACGCGATGGGCTGCTTTGCCCCGTGGTGAGCGAAGCTGCACCATTAAGTTGGGCTGTGGTCCTGACCCGACCTTTCGAACAAATATAGCTGTAGGGGCGTTTCTCTGTCCACGGCCCTCGGCTCTCGGCCCACGATACCCTGTAACCCAGGCACCACTGTATGGGACATTTTGTTGTCTAATTATTTTGTAACACTATTTTCTTTGCGGCCCTTAGCGCCATAGCGTCTTGGCGTTATTTTTCCTGATTGGCACGCAGGAGGATCTGTTCGGTTTGTTCGGCGCAGAGAGCCAGGGAACAGGCGGATATTTTTTCAGAAGCGCGGGCGGAGAAATCTGCCCGGCGATGAGTGTCGCGCAGTAAATCCAGGCATACAGCCATTTCTGCTATGGAACGGTAATCAGGCACGACATAGCCATTATGATCATGCACGATCATTTCCGCTCCACCGGCCTGGGCGGTAGTAATGACGGGCAGACCGCACAGCAGCGCTTCGCCGATAACATTAGCAAATGAATCGTACTGGGTAGGAAAGAGGAAGATATCGGCGGCGCGGTAAAAATCGGCGGGATTATCTACCCGGTCGAGCCAGAGAGACGAAAAGGCATTACCGGAGCGGGCTTTCAGGCGGAGCTGCAGAGACGGTTTTGCGCGGCCGATAACCAGCAGGTGAAACGCGTCGGGAGAGGCAGTAGCGCGCAAGCTGTCTATCGCCTGGGGAAGACCTTTGCGAATATAATTATTAGCGGCAAACAGCACGATAGTTTTGTCCGGATCAATGCCGAAGCGGGAGCACAGCGTCTCTCGCGCTTCAGAGCGGCTGCCGGGATTAAACTCATCAAAGTCAAAACCGTTATAGACGAGATGGACACGCTCGGGAGGGAGGGATGTATGGCGGACAAGCAGGTCGCGGTCCATAGCTGAAATAGCGATAGCATGACGAAGATTGCGGAGCTGGTACATTTCCTGTTCGAAGCGCAGTGCGGATCTGACCCGGGGTCTGAGCAGCTGCAGAGGGAAAAGCCGGCCGTATTTGCGTTTATACCAGTAACTGTATATACCGCCTCCCAGGCGATGGACATCCTGGGGCAGAACCTGAGTGAGGCCGAAAACGACATCTGCTGCCGGTTCATCAGTCATGACAGCGGCAACATTCCGGGAAAACTCGTACCAGGGATGGCGGCCGGGCCGTCCAGCCGGAACGGCAACCAGGCGGGCACCGAGCTGTTCGGCCCGGGAATCCCATTCATGGCAGTAAACAGTAATGGCATGCCCGCGGTCGATCAGGCCGCGGATAAGGTTGCGGGAGAAGCGTTCGGCGCCGCCCCTGGCAAGCACCAGGCTTTGTATTACAAGCTGAATATTCATTTTTTTTCGTACATCTTGCCCGGCAGCAGACGGACCAGGCCTTTTAATTCCAGCATCAGCATGCAAGTTGTAACTTTATCGATACTGAGATCGCACAAGGCAGAGAGAGAATCCAGCGAGTGCGGTTCATTCAACAAGGCATACAACGTCGCTTCTTTCTCAGACAATTCGGGCATAAAGCATTTGCCCGGCTCAGGAGAATCAGCGGGGTGGGAGTCGGGAGGGAAAAGGAATTCAAATTCTTCAGTAACATCATCAACAGACGTAACCAGGACCGCGCCATCCCGGATAAGTTTATTGGTTCCTTGAGAGGCGGACGAGGTGATCGGCCCGGGCACGGCAAAAACAGAGCGGTTATATTCATTTGCAAAATGGGCGGTAATCAGGGAACCGCCGCTGACACGCGATTCAACAACGACGGTCGCGCGGCTCAGCCCGGCGATAAGCCGGTTACGCAGAGGAAAAGAAGATTTGCCGTGATATTTTTTCCAGGGATACTCGGTAATAACAGCGCCGGTCTCGACAATAGAATGATACAGCCGGGCATTTTCCCTGGGATAGATATAGCCGAAGCCGTAGCCGAGAACGGCGATCGTGCGCCCGCCGGCTTCGAGGGTGCCTTGATGGGCCTGGGTATCGATGCCGCGGGCCAGGCCGCTGACAATGGTAAAGCCGCGCGCGGCGAACTGAGAAGCCCATTTGCGCGCGATAGCCTGCCCATATCCCGAGGCGGCCCGGGTGCCGACAATAGCGATCGACTGATTATCCTCCGGCTTTAGAACGCCGCGCACATACAGCAGCAGAGGATGATCATAAATTTCCCGGAGCAGAGCGGGATAGTCCGGGTCGGTATAACTGAGCAGGCGGATATGTTCCTGTTCAATAATTTTCAAAGCTTTAGCAAGATCAACTTCTTTCTCCCAGTTTTTAATACGCCGGGAATTTTCAGAGGAAATAAAAGAAACGTGTTCGATGTCACGAGCCGCTGCGCTGAAAATCGCCGAGGGAGAGCCGAAGCAATCCATCAGCCGCCGGGCCGTAATCGGACCGACCCGTAAATGGTTCATAATAAGGAGTGCATCCAAATCCGTCATACCATTAACCCGGGGCCTCCATACAATCCTGAATAGTTTCGCGCAGCAGGTCGGGATCGGGATTTTTGACGATTTCGACCGAGCCGATCACGACGGGAAGAACAAAACGAAGGGCGGCCCGCCCGGCCTTTTTATCTCTGGAAAAGGCGGCGATGACATCATCGACAGGCAGACGCGGAAAAGCGATGGGAAGGCCGGCCTGCAGCAGCAGCCGCTGTTGGCGTTCGACCAGCTCTTCCGTGCATAAACCAAGGTTGCAGGCGTATACCGCCGCGGCATGCATGCCGATCGCAACCGCTTCACCATGCACAAAGGTAGTATAATTTGTAAGCGCTTCGATAGCGTGGCCGAAGGTATGGCCATAATTAAGAATAGCGCGCAGGCCGGTTTCACGTTCATCACGGGAGACGATATCAGCTTTTCTGGCGCAGCAGGTATGAATTATGGGATTTAGAATCTCCGGCACGACCGGCACAGGAGCGTCCAGAGACGCGAACAGGTCAAGCGTGTGCGCTTCAAGCAGGGCGAACAGGGCGGGATCGGCAATGACGCCGTACTTAATAACTTCGGCATATCCGGCGCGGCATTCGCGGATAGGGAGGGTAGCCAGGGAATGAGTGTTAATGTAAACCAGGCCGGGCTGATAGAAAGCGCCCGCCAGGTTTTTCCCGGCGGAGAGATTGACGCCGGTTTTTCCTCCCACAGAACTGTCAACCTGGGCCAGGAGTGTGGTAGGAATCTGAATCAGGGTCAAGCCGCGCATATAAACTGCCGCGGCGAAGCCGGCCACATCACCGATAACACCGCCGCCCAGAGCGATAACGACACTATCGCGGGTAAGACCGTAGCGGGTGAAAGAGTCGAGTGCGGATTCCAGTTCAGAGAATGTTTTATACTGTTCTCCGTCGGGCAGCAGAACCGTAACGGGGAAACCGCCGGCATCCGAGACGGCGCGAGCCACGCGACTACCATACAGCGGCCAGACGGTAGGATTGCTTACCAGGGCGCAGCAGCGGCCGGCGACAAGTGGAGCAACCGCCGCGGAAAGCGATTCAAAATCCGCGGCAAAGCAGATCGGGTAGGAACGATCACCAAGTTGAACAAGATAGGAATTCATTGTTTCTGGTCATAGGTATCACCGCAGAACACCAGATCAGCAATACTGGCCAGGCGTTTCGGGCCAATCCCGGGAATCCTGGTAAGTTCAGCGAAGTCGGTAAAGGGTTGATTATGTCTGTACACAATAATAGACCGGGCAATATTGGAAGAAATCCCCGGCAGGGCATCCAGTTCCGCGAATGAGGCGGTATTAATATTCAGGCGGCCTGATTGAGGCTGGTCCAGGCGGGCGACATTGACAGCGCCGGTAAGCTGCAGGGAATCAACGAGCAGAAAGCCGCCGCGGCTCTGATGATACCTGAACAAGCACAGCGCAGCCACAATCAAGACAAGCACGCCGGCAACGCCAAATTCATACGTTCGTCGTTCCATACCGGGGAATACGCGGGATTACGGCAACAAATTTATTTTTTGGCCTGGGCCTTAATAACATCCCGGGAATAAAGCACGGGCTCAAAACCGGGAATAGTATGCCACTTTTTAAGGACGACACTTACTTTGGGCCGCACAAACCCGAACGGCACAGAGGTAATAAATACTAAGGGTGTTTTAGTGGATGTATCGATCCACAGCTCAATATCCTTGTCCAGGTCGAGCAGGCCTTTAAAGATTTCATCTTTTGAAAGGTTGACGGCCTGGAAGGTAACTCTGGCCGCCTTGAACACGCCAACTTCGGGAATATCGATGTATTTTTCTTCTACCGCGGTACATTTCAGATGATACACACGATCCTTTTCGATCAGTTTTACGTCGTTCGTCGTGCCGATATCGGTACTGAAGTGATGGCGGGCCTGAAGACCGCTGGCAAAAACATCAAACACGTCAGGGGTAACGGGCGTAGAGCGGCGGAAGGCGTAGGAGCCGTCCTTTTCGCGCCGGATGTAATCCACCTGATTTTTATTCCAGTCAAAAACGAGGCGCCGACCGCGGCGTTCGGTGCCGTACTGTTCGATATAATGATAGACGGAGCGGTCGGTCTGAGCGTCGATATGGGAGGTCAGGCGGACATCGGCGACATAGATTTTATAATCACCGAGGCAGCGGCCGTTAAACTGATAGGTGGGAACGCTGTTATACACGCCGGTAGAGATATCGACCCAGACATCACCGATGGGAATAAAACCGAGGGCATAGGCCCGGTATTCGAGTTTTTCACCGACGGGATAGCGCGCCGCGTCTGCCGGCAGCGAAAGGGCGCCGGCAAAGATGAGCACGAGCACGATTAGAGATTGAAATCTCATAAGAAGAACCGGAGTAGACAAAAGAAAAGCTCACCACGAAAGCATCGGTGGCGAGCTTACAAAACCATTAGCTGCTGAATACTGTTTACCAGTACGTGTATTCATCACCGAACAGCAGGTAATAATGCACATTGTCAACGGTTTCTTTGACATGCTTACCTGTGCTGGCACACCCGGTTAACACTATAGCTACAGCTACAATCAAAACAAGTATCGTTAATAGTTTCCGCATGGTTCCTCCACCGGCTGCATGAATGAAAGTATATTACCATAAATGTTCAAAAAGCAATGCAGCAATTATAACAAATGAAATCAGAAATGTCAAACCCTGAATCTATGGATTAATTAATTTCTACGTTAAGGGTATAATGCTGGTATGAGAATGAGCCTTTTTTGCGTAACAATTGGTCTGATCACCAAGTATAATTCAGCGGCAATCTAATCAATAGTAACACAGCCGGCGAACAATATAATGGTTGTTACGATCAAAATAAGTATTGTTAATAGCTTTTGCATGGCTTTACCGCCTGTTGCAGGAGTGAGATTATATAACCGTAAATGGTCATAAATCAATGCCTTAATTGTAGCATATTAATATGGGAATGTCAAATAACCTTACACTGTTCTTATCAAACGCTGCGAACTATGCGGAGCACGCCGACAGCTATCAGCGCGAAAACGAATACCGTTGGTTCGGGCACCAGCATAAACACGACACCACTGTCGTTGGACCCGCCGCTACGGGTCATTCCATAGTAGTTACCGTCAACTTCCACCAAAGCGCCGTAATACGGTTGGCTTCCATCACCGCTGCCACCGCCGAAGTCGTGCAGCTTTGCATAATAGCTGCCGTTAGTATCCATTCTGAATATGACACCATCGTTGTTGATCCCGCCGTTATATGTCATTCCGTAAAGTGTGCCGCCGAAAAGAGATAGAGAACCGAGCGGTCGGCTCCCATCATTGGGTACGCCGGTGAATTTGTGCAGATTTGTGTAGCTGCTGCCGTCAGTATCCATTCTGAATATGACACCATAATTGTTGATCCCGCCGCTATATGTCATTCCGTAGAGTGTGCTGCCGGAAAGCGTGAGGGAGCCCTCCGGATTTTGTCCATCATCGTTGCCTCCGACGAATTTGTGCAGATTTGTGTAGCTGCTGCCGTCAATATTCATTTTGAATATGACACCACAGCTGTTGCTCCCGCCCTGGCGAGTCATTCCGTAGAGTGTGCTGCCGAAAAGTGTGAGGGAACCTTTCGGTCGGCTCCCATCATTGCTCCCGGCGACAAATTCGTGCAGGGTTGTGTAGTCACTGCCGTCAGTCTCTATTTTGAAAATAAAACCGTGGTTGCCGTCCCCGCCCCCGGACGTCATTCCGTAGAGTGTGCTGCCGGAAAGTGTAAGAAAACCATAAGGCCATTTTCCATCATCGTTGCCGTTGGCGAACTTGTGCAGATTTGTGTAATTGCTGCCGTCAATCTCCATTTTGAATATGACACCAAAATCGCTGATCCCGCCATAGTATGTCATTCCGTAGAGTGTGCTGCCGGAAAGAGTCAGGTCGCCAAATGGCTGGCGTCCATCATAGTAGCCACCGACGAATTTGTGTAGATTTGTGTAATTATTGCCAGCAGTATCCATTTTGAATATGACACCACAGTTATTACTTCCGCCTTTGCGTGTCATTCCGTAGAGTGTGCTGCCGGAAGGAGTGAGTGATCCCCACGGATAGCTTCCATCATCGTAGCCTCCGGCGAAATCGCGCAGGGATACTATTTCAGCAGTAGCAGTAGAAATCATACCCGCGGCAGCAATTATCAGGATGGATGCTGACAAAATACAGTGGGCTAACGGTTGTTTGGTCGGGGGCTTCATAGTTTTCCTCCGATGATACATTATAAATAGACACGGCTCCAGTACAGGCACAAACGCAATAGATTATTGTCCACACAAATCCGCGCATACTCACTCCCGTTAAATAATAATACCATTTTTTAAGAAAAAGGGTATAATGCTGGGATGAGAACAATTCTTATTTGTGTATCAATTGGTCTGCTTTTCGGCGCCTGCTCGCGTCCGCAGAAGTTCATTGAGCAGCGTTACCAGATGGCGACAACTACCCAGATTCAACTTATGGCTCCTCCCCGCCAGGCCC
>CAZCLS010000025.1:2001-9708 GCA_964499565.1 uncultured bacterium | reverse complement strand
TACCAGATGGCGACAACTACCCAGATTCAACTTATGGCTCCTCCCCGCCAGGCCCGCGCGGCGCGCGAAGCGATCGATAACGCCTTTGGCGCGATCGACCAGGTGGAGCAGGTAGCCAGCTGGTTTATTGTTACCAGCGATCCCAGCCGGATCAGCGCGGCCCCGGCCGGCACTGTCGTGATGGTTTCGCCGCTGATGATGCGCATGCTGGTTAAAGCGCGGGACCTGACCCAAGCCACGGGAGGCCGTTACGATGTCAGCGCCGGCCCGGTTATCCGCCTGTGGGGATTTGGTCCGGACAAGACCAACCGGGTGCCGTCTGAAGCGCAGATCAAAGCCGCGCTGGACGTAACCGGTATGAACAAGATAGTGCTTATGCCGGACCGGAACGCAGTCAGCACGGTGGTGGCCGGCATGCAATGTGATGTCAGTTCCCTGGCTGCCGGCTTGGCAGCGGACGAAGCCACACGCGTGCTGCTGGAAGCCGGGTTTGTCAATTTCCTGGTTAATGCCGGCGGAGAAATCCGCACCTCATCGGACGGGTCAAAAATCTGGAATGTCGGTATCCAGGTTCCTACACCCGACTCCGGCGCGGGAGAGTATATCAGCAACCGTGTATTGACAATGACGAATCAGTCGGTGTCTACGTCAGGCAGTTATCAGAAATATTTCAGCCGCGGAACAAATACCTATACCCATATCGTCGATCCGGTCAGCGGCCGGCCGGTTGACAGTGATACGATCAGCGTGACCGTGCTTGCGGATGAATGCATGGACGCGGACGGCTGGTCGACGGCGTTATTCTGCCTGCCGGCGGAAGATGCGATTGCGCTGGCGGATGCAACCCCGGGCATAGAATGTCTGGTAGTCGAACGGCTCGCGCCGGGAGAAAAAGAATTCCGGTTTCTTTCGTCGAAAGGATTTCCCCCTCACCAGCCATAAAGCAGCGGCTGCTGCGTGATCGGTAATCGGTAATCAATAATCGGTCCACGGAGTAGCCACCGTTTGTCCCTAAACGGTGGACTAACCCACATTCACAAACAATCAACCCGATAGCAAACACGACGGCCCTCGGCCCTCGGCCCATTTGAAGATGAGGCTTGGGGGGATACCCCCCTCGGTCCCCCCTGGTGCAGGGGGGAAGTGTGAGCTTGAACTGACATCGCAGTAGCCACCGTTTGTCCCACACGGTGGTCTAACCCACATTTATAAACAATCAACCCGTTAGCAAACACGACGGCCCTCGGCTCTCGGCTCTCGGCCCTCGGCCCTCGGCCCTCGGATCGACCCTCTCGCCGGCAGCCATCCGCGCCGTTGGCGGGACTATCCAGGCTAACACCTGGCCAGCAATTGCAGTAATCGGTAATTAGTAATGAAATGCTGCAGCTAAAAAAAAGAACCGCCTCGGGAAATACATCCGGGGCGGTAAACAAGTGGAGCCAGAAGTCGGACTTGAACCGACGACCTGCGCTTTACGAAAGCGCTGCTCTACCAACTGAGCTATTCTGGCATCAATGACGTAGCTTTAAAAACCTTTCCATTTGCAGGTTTTATTCCGGCTGAAAGTATAGTAAAGTCAGGGGTAAATGTCAATGTGTAAAGCAACATATATTATGGCACCCGGCACATTGTCCGTGCGCACACCGGGTGTAGGGGCGACCGGCGGGTCGTCCTATGCTGGTACAGGACAAACCTAATAGCAAAGAAATAACAATGATCCCCCTCCGTGCCTATGCGGCTCCGCGGGAGGAAATGATTTTTTATTCTCGCGCAGCGGCGCAGAGGCGCAGAGGCGCAGAGAAGGAGTTAGTGTGTAATTTTACAATATGGCTGCATGAAATATAGAATATTTCCTTGTGGAATTACAGGCTAAATAATATAATGGAAGCACATAGAAACAACGTTTGGGCATAGTCTTTTTGCAGGAAAAATACAATGACTTCAAAAGAAAGAATTATTGCCGCATTGCATGGAGAGCGGCCTGATTACATGCCGTTTGCTCCGTTTCTTGCGTATGTGTGGGAGAGTTTTCCACGCAAAATACAAGATGCCGGAAAACTGGCCTTTCATCATGCCATAGGAGCGGATCCTTTGTGGCGTGGCGCACCCTGCCCGGTGCAGACTATAACTCCGCCGGAACTGGAAACCAGGACGGTTACTAGTTCAGAGCGATCAACGACGGTATTAACCACACCGGTCGGCGCACTCCAAATGACGTATGCAAAGAGCGATTCAGGCAACACAAGCTTCCTGGTGGAGCATCCGCTCAAATGTGAAGAAGACTGGAAGGTTCAGATGTGGATCGAGGAACACACCAGGTATGCCTTCAACCCACAGCCGGTCACAGACCATTTCCTGGGTGACGGGCAAGAAGGACTTTCACTCGGGATGTTGGTTCCGCGCTTGAAATCTGCCTACCAGCTTCTGGTTGAGCATCTTGTAGGAACCGAGGAATTGATTTATGCACTGGTAGATTTCCCGGATACGGTACACTGCCTGTGGCAGATTATGGTGAATAAAAACCTCGAGGCGGTTCGCCTTGCGATTGAATCAGAATACGAATATTTCATCACATGGGAAGATTCGAGTACCCAGAACTACTCGCCTGAACAGTACGATGAATTCATCGGGACAGAAATTGGTGGCTGGTGCATGATCCTTGGTAATTCCGGCAAGCGATACATTCAACACGCCTGCGGACATGTATCGGCCTTGATCGAACGAATGAGAGATCATAATGTTTTTGCCATTGAAAGTCTCTCGCCGCCTCCTACTGGGAACATAACAATTCGGGATGCCCGCGGTATTGCGGGCGGTAGTATGGGAATTATCGGGGGGATTGAACCCACGCAATTTCTGAATCTTACCGAGTCTGAACTTGGACCGTATGTCGAATCAGTACTTGAAGAAGCGCGCGGCGGACCTTTCGTACTAGCCAATGCTGATTCTTGTCCCCCGGGAGTCACAATCGAGAAATTCAAATGTGTATCGGATGTAGCCAGGACATACAAACAACATTGACACGTATTCAAAAAAATTTCGGTATACCTGAAGCGGTCAGCGATTCCGATGCCTTTTTTGCATCGGGCATAGAAGCGGTCAGCATCACGTCGCCCGCACCCTGCCACAAAGAGAATGTCCTTGACGCGGCCAAACGCAGGCTTCCCGTACTGTGCGAAAAGCCGTTGGCGATGGACAACCACGAAGCCAAGGAAATGATTGCCGCAATGAAGGAAGCCGGGGTAACGCTTTTCACGGCCTTCTGCTACCGTTTCAGCCCCTGCGCATTGAAAATCCGCGAGTTGGTGCGCTCCAAAGCAATTGGGGATGTGCGTTCTCTGAGCTTGATCTACAACTGGAATATGCATGGCAAATACGAAACCGACTGCAACGGAAAACGTGTGATCCAGGAACGGCGGAAAGGCAGAACGCTTGAAGGAGGGCCAATGGTAGATTGCGGGACCCACCAGATCGACCTGGCTTTGTTCTGGCTTGATTCTGAGGTGATCCGGTTTTCCAGCCATGGTGCCTGGGTCGATGAATATGAAGCGCCGGACCATATATGGCTTCACATGGATCACGCCAATGGCGCTCACACCATGGTGGAAATGAGTTACTCATATCATCACACATCAAAAAAGGATGTGAGTGAATTCGTCTATGAATTGATCGGGACGGAAGAAGTGATCCGTTATGATCGGAGCGCTCAACGGTTCACGATGGAAGTTGCCGCCGGCACGGAGGAGTTTGCGTTCCACTCCGAAAAGAGTTTCCCCGGGATGTACGCGGAATGGGCATACGCTCTTGGAGCGGGGCGCTCGGAACTATTGCCCAGTGCGGAAGACGGGCTGAGAGTGGTTGATATTGCGCGCAAAGCCACCGATAGCGTTATAAAAAACCGCATGCCGGACGGTCTGTGCTGATATCCAGTGTTATATATAGAATAACCGTGGATACATCCACATAAGAAATAGTTAGGTTGAATCATGAACAAGAAACAATTTTGCCCAAAATTACTAATTTACAAAGACGGGATAATGCCACTTTACCTCTTCTTGGGGGGCAAGTGGATTTTTCTGAAAGTGATGCTTATAGGCCTGGGCGGATTTTTATTAATATCAGACTCAACCAAAGCAAAAGTACTTGGCGGTATAGCAATAGGATATGCGTTAGGCAAGATAGGGGCGGGCCTTATGTCTTATAGAATATCAAGAAAAACATGAAAATATTCAAACGACCTGCTTAACTGGGATAAGATCGCTGAATATTCGGCAGGCGAGGATTATAAGGAAACCTAACCAAACACTTCAGCAGACCCTGGTGAATGCTTGGTTAATGCAGGGCTGCTGAGATTAATCCGCTCTGAAAAGAAAATATACTCTCACAGAGGCACAGAGGCACGGAGGATGGGAGAAAATCATGTGCATCAGGTTTTAAGGTTTGGGCACCTGGATTTTTGACGAGGGACTCATGAAGAACGGGTGGCAGACGGCGGCGAATGAGTAATTCTGGCCGTTGCTGAGCATAATCTGTCCGGGGAATTACCTATGAGACACATCGGGAAAGTACTTATATTGATACCATTATGGTGTGGGGAAGCGTGGTATGCTTGGTTGCTCCGCGTCCGAGTTCTGGAGAAAGTACGATGCCGGAGCGTTCGATAGGACCCCTAAAAGGAGCAATCGTTATGTGGATATGCACCGCATGTAAGGAAAAAATATGAACGACTATCAGACAATCATCAATTCACTTATTGCACATTACGACATAAAGAGTGATACTGGTCGCAAAAAAGCGTATAATGCGTGTTATGAGTACGCTGAAAAAGAACTTGACGACAGCATCGACTTCAACTACTTCATGAAGCTGGCGGGTAAGCAAACCAGCCAGGCTCCTGTCATGAGAAATCCACTTCGTTTGGTACATTCAGATGGTACCGAGAAGGTGCATCTGGAATACAATAACGAAAGCGGACCGTGCCTGACGGCTAACACGTCCGGGCTTGCGTACCTGGCCAAAGCGCTGGCGCTTTTGTCCGAATCGAAATTAAGAGGGGACCACATTCATTTTAATTACCGGGAATTTCCCTTGGCGGAGCAGTCTTATCCGCTTACGGTTTATTACGAAGAAGATGAATGGTTCCGTGATCAAGTGCAAAATGAAACAGCGGATCAGCAGACGCTGGAAGAAAACCCTGAAAACCAGATTGATCCGAAACAGATCAAGGCATTTATGATAACGGGCCAGATACCCCCCGATCTTTTTTTGACCCCGTATGTAATCTATCCTGTGCGAACGGTGGAGAAGCTGGAAGATCAGGATACCTGGAGCAAGACGATAAAAGAGGACGGCCGGAAAATGTATTGCTTTGAATTTCTCAACGATGAAGGCGCCATCACATCCCTGGGTCTCGATCTGGATGACAGGGAAGTTATCTTTTTTACAGCAGAGCATTTGATTCACATAGAAGGAACGGTCTGACTAAGTCCCGGGGAGACATTCTATCGGCTAAGCCGGTTATAGCGAGAAAACAAGGAGACCAGAAATGAGGAAACATGAAATACTGGAATTCATCAACAAAAATCCCGTGTTTTTTCTTGCCACGCAAGACGGACAACAATCTTGAGGCGAAAGAGTATAGTGCGTTGTAAACTGTCTAACAGGTAAATCTCGCTCGGTACGGGATCGGACGGATCGGACGGATCAGTCGGATCGGTCCGTTGTTCAGCCGCGAAGCTTTTTAATGTCACAAATTCCCATAACCGTCTCAGCCGGGGATGCCGGACCTTAAACGATAAAACATATCCCAAAGTTTATCGATCTCACCCCTTTCAATAACTTCGAGTGGTTTTAATTCGCCAAATGCTTTATTGGGTGTATTAAGCCAATCGCGTAAGCACGCAGAGGCGATCACTTCGCTAAGCGAATCGCACAATCGCTTGACTTCAACATAATTACGTTGAAGTTTTTCGACCTTTTTTTGGTTTGATTCGACGTCAGCAATTGTACGCACAGATACATTAACAAGGCGGCCAAAAGAATCCCTTGGCATACCTAATGTAAACCGCAGTTCAAGTTTTGATTCACCGTTGACAGTCACAACACGTACTCCGTGCAAACCGGGGATTGTTGTGGCTCGAACAGCAGATTTTCTTATTGGAGCACTCTTTTCCTTTGATGATGTTGGCATTGTGTTTTCCTTTCTCAGCTTAATGTACGTTCAGAACTATTATATCAGAATGTAAGCATAAATGCAAGTATAATTACATGCAATATTGCATGTTATTTGGGCCAATCTGATGGGTGGGGAGGTAATTCGTCTTTTGACATCAATTCTACAGTACTCATTGGATCAAGATTGTCGGGGAAAATCACTATATTTTCACCAAGACGTCGGCGTGCAGATGGGGAGATCACTCCTTCAAAACCGGCGATAAAAGCGCCGCGACCAATTACCTGCGTCCATGCTTCTCCATCAATTTGAAAAGAATACCAGTCTTCGTGTGTAAGGTCATTAAGGCGAAAACCGATTTTTCGGCGGATACCGGCATCTGTCAGATCAAACAGGCGTTTTACATTCAGTTTTATCCCAGCCAATACGCGCGGCTTGATAGATTGGTCCGGGAATCCGAATTTGACAAATTCCTGGTAACTTTCCATCACAGCGGTTTCGAGATCAAGAGAAGCATAGACAGCTCTTATACCAGGCGGATTCCAGCGTCCTCCATGATAACTGGCACCGTGGCCCGAAATGATATCCTTCTGATTGGCATACTTGACTCCTACTGATCGAAAAGTGATGGCGTTTACCATAACCGCCTTTGGTAAGCATGCTGCTATCCGGTCGAACAATTTATGGACTTTGCGAGTTTCTGTGTTCAAATGTATGTTCTTTACAGTGAATGCACACCTTGTGCGAGAATCTTCTACATTATAATCAAAAACGACTAACAATTATACAAAACCTGGTAATAATATGCCAGCAGCTCTCCGGCTATTACCGGATTACCGGGGACTAAAAAAATAGTGGGATTTGAGGCCGCGAAGCTATTTCATTACCACTAGTTCCCATTGGTATAAGGGGCGGTCGAGGGTGAGTGTGTCTGCTTTTATTTTTACGGCAAGGCGTTCGCCGTTTGGGGTCAGGTGCCAGGCTTCTTGAATCGGCGGCATGCCGTCCGGCAGGTGGATGCGGAAGGAGGTTGCTTCGTCCGGGCCCGCGTTCCAAACCGCACTGCGCCAATTTTCGCTGTCCTTGAGGAACTGTGGAAAGAGCCAGGCTATGCCGTCGACACTGCCGGTTTCCTTATCACGAGCGAGCCATGTGATGATACGCTTAAGCTGGCAGGCGCGGCGGACATCCATCATGGGCACTTTGCTTGTTCCGGCATTCCAGGGTACAACCGCTATTCTGCCACCGAGCTTGTTTTCAAACAGGAATGCGCCATGGCCGACGACGGCCTGGTGGGGATCACGCAAAGCACTGATGATCGTTGCTGCATCTTCCAGTTCGGCGATGATCGTTGCTGCATCTTCCAGTTCGGCTTGGAACATGGTACGGGTATGTTCTCTGTCGTTCACCGACATTTGAGCACCGACGCGCAAAGAGAAAAGATCATTCCGGCATTCTTCGATTAGGATTCTCCTTTAGTCGTATGGATCGCGCGGCCCATATCCTGGTGCCACGGCACGCCGACCCCAACGCTT
>CAZCLS010000025.1:0-1901 GCA_964499565.1 uncultured bacterium | reverse complement strand
CGTATGGATCGCGCGGCCCATATCCTGGTGCCACGGCACGCCGACCCCAACGCTTTTCATGGTCATGGGAAAGGTATCCGCCAGCCAGTCCATGTTCGGGCGGATATTTTTTAGAAATACGGCGCGTTCGGGTTCATCATCAAACCAGTTGCCCATAAAGTCGAACAGACTGATATTAAGATTTGTTGACCCGAGAATATGGGCGACACTCATCTGCGCGGCAATCTGACGGAAAGACTTCCGCCACTGACCATACGTAAAGTTTTCAATTTCGGGACCGCTCTCAATTTCGTTAGGGTGAATAGACCGGTTTTGATCGAGCATGGCAACAGCGTTGATCAAGGTAGTACCGAGAGCATTCTCATAGCCCCAGAAATGGGGACGATGGACGGGAGGGCGACCGCCGCCGAACACATCCCACCATTCTTCCCAGCGGCGTCCTTCGGCGCCGTGGGCTTCCATAGCGCTGGACATCAGGCCCATTTTGGTATTACCTTTTTCCAGGATCAAACGGCAATCATTCAGGAAGGAAAGGATTGTTTCCTGCCACATCTCCATCCAGATTTCGCGCCAGGGATGCGGTGTGCCCGGCTGGAGGCAGGCGTTGACGATCTCTTCGCGCGCGGCATTTGTGTGGGCGCGGTGGTTGAATTCGGCAACATGCAGCGGACAGAAACACCCGCCCCAGTGCAGATCGCCATGGTTGTGATAACGGATGTCATCATCAATCCAGACAACCCGGAAGCCTTCTCCGGCATACATACGTAACGTTTCAAAAAAGTATTTCTGCCAGTCGGGATCCAGGAAGCAGACAACCGGAGGCTCTTCAGCACCTTTGGAGCCCACCATCGGTGTCCATTTCTGGCCCGGCTTAAAAGTGCGGTGACGTCCGCAGTGCAAAACGCTGTGCCAGGGGTTCAAGCTTGTCTCCACCCCTGCTTCTTTCAACGCCCGGCGGTACGGGCGCGAACAGTCAATCCATTGCTGAATCCGCTCAAGCGTGTCGTGACCATCGTTCTGTTCTTCCGCGAAAAAGAAAAACATGACCTCGTCTACCGGCGCTACACGCACCAGCTCGAGCAATTGTTCAGTTACGAAATCAGGGTCCTGGTGCGGACCGAACTGCATTCGCAATGTAAAATAACCGGGCATATGGTATCCTTAGAACGGTTGGGCGATTATTTCGACTCGTCAACCATCTGAATGAGCGCTTCCTCCACAGCTCTGGCGATGGGAACCAGTGCGGCTTCGCGCGAAAGGTCCGCAAGCATCTGTTCGGGACGGATAAGACCGATCTTGGTTGTGCCTTTGTCAGTAAACACCGAAATACGGCACGGCAACGCCATGTTGAGGCGCATATCGATTGACAGGACTTTAGCAGCCTGACCGGGATTACAGACTTCAAAAATGTTGCACTCTTCTTCAAAGGCAATGCCTTTTTCGCGCAATTTGCCGCCCAGGGAATGGACATGCAAAACACCGAAGCCATGCCGTTTGACCGCATCGGTCAGGTCGGCGGAAGCCTGTTCAAAAGATTTGTCGGATTCAACGATGTAATACATACCTAACCTCAGTTTTTGTGATGCACATAACGATCGAACCGGACCGAGATGCTACAATCTTTTATGCCGTCTGCCGAAGTGGGTTTTGATATGTTAACGCTAAGGCACAGGAGCCTTAACCTGATAAAACCACAAAGGAATGTTTCTTTTACGGCGATTCAAGGTATAGTAACATTTTAACAGTCAATTTTCAAACAGGCACAAGTGTGGGACGGCTGCTTTTCAGGCAAAAACAGATGACATTTTTATCAGTTTATGCTATTATACAATAGTGGATAACAGTACGTTGTATCGCCCCCGGTTTCTTGGACACGGGTTAGCGGTTAATTAAGCTGCACC
>CAZCLS010000024.1:15989-17146 GCA_964499565.1 uncultured bacterium | reverse complement strand
TATGTCACAGTGCAAATGTGATCCGGAAGTGCATAATGGTCATTTATGCGTGTTAGTCAGCGAGCAGCGGTTTGACGATGTAAAAGTACTGGCAGACAAGCCTGAATACATCTGTTTTAATTGCGGCCGGGTAGCGAATTCAAGCAAGAATCTGTGCAATCCGATGCCGTTGAAAGATTGACAGAGTTATCAGTCGCCTTGTCGTTGCCTTCATAAAAACACGGTCTGAAAAGGCCGGAGGTTGAGCCATGAAGCGTATAACTTTGAAGCACAGAGCCATGTGTTTTGTCGCGGGTCTGGTGTGTTTAAGCAGTGTATGCGAGGGAACGCAATGGATTACGAACCAATGGTTCCAGAGCACATCCCTGGGCCGCAGTATGCCGTACAACATCCTTCTGCCCGACAATTACACGACCGGGACACCGTACGCGGTATTATACATGCTGCACGGGCGTGATGACAGTTATGCCAGCTGGAAGCAGTATTCAAACCTGAAAGCCGCGATGGCGGGCAAGCGGTTCATCGTGGTCATGCCCGAGGGGGAAAACTCCTGGTATGAAGGGGCCTGGATGTCTTACATCGTTCGCGATCTGACCATTCATATCGAAAAAACCTGGCCGGTACGCAAATCGCGCGGCATCTGCGGCTTCAGCATGGGCGGCTATGGCTCGTTCAATATCGCCGGCCAGAGCGAAGCACGGTATGCCCGGTCTTACATATCCGTTTCATCGATGAGCGGCGCGTTTGTCGATCCTTCCTATGCGAATTTTCTCGACAATGTCACTATCCGCCGGCCTTCCCAGGTCGCCGATTCTCTTGCTCCAAAAGCCAGTCCGATCATGTTTGATTGCGGCAATGAAGACGAGTATGAATTTCTGGGTTTTGATTACAGTCTGGCGGACCAGAACGACGACATGCGCGATATGCTGCTCGCGCGCGGGAGAACCCTCTGGACCAATCTGTGGTATTACCGGCCGACCGGGGCGCACGACTGGTTATACTGGAACAGTCGAATTCCCAGCCATCTCGCTTTTCATGAAAAGGCGTTCTGGTCGTATCCCGACATATCAGTTACCTCATACAACGAGTATGTTACGACCGTGATAACCTCCGCGGTAACCAGAATAGCAGGACTGGCCTATTGCGATGACGGTATA
>CAZCLS010000024.1:12354-15889 GCA_964499565.1 uncultured bacterium | reverse complement strand
TGTTTCTGGACGAGAAAGCGAAATTCAAATACAAAGGCCCGTGGTTTTTTTAACAGCAGGCATTTCAAAAACATCATAGGAGTATATGGCTGAACAGGTACAGACACATTGGGCGGATAAGACCGTAGACGCTTTACTGGCGGAGCGCGGCAGCGGACCGTTTCTGATTGCGAGCGGCATCAGCCCGTCCGGGCGGATTCACGTAGGCAACCTGCGCGAAGTTCTGACCGCCGACATCATCAATCGGGTCTTGAAAGAGCGCGGCGTGGAAACCAGGTTTGTTTTTATAGCGGACGACTATGACGCGCTACGCAAGGTCTATCCCTTTCTCGATTACGAGACGTATGCCCGTTATGTCGGCTGTCCCCTGTCCGAGATTCCCAGTCCGTCGGGTGAAGACATCAGCTATGCCGATTATTTCCTGCGGCCGTTCGCGTCCTCTCTGAAGGAACTGAAGATCGAGGCGGAAATTATCCGCGCCAGCGAACTGTATACCAGCGGCATGTTTGAAGAGCAATGCGTTAAAGCTATCCTGAACAAAGACACGATCGCTGAAATTCTCACCCGTGTCACCGGCAAGGAGATCGAAGCGGACTGGTCGCCTTTTATACCAAAGTGCACGGCCTGCAACAGCATGACAACCACGGTACTTACGGGCTTCGATCCTTCCACGCGTGAAATCAGTTATCGCTGTTCGGCCTGCAATAGTGACGAGACGGTTGCGCTGGTCGGCAACGGCAAGCTGACCTGGCGGGTGGACTGGCCCGCGCGCTGGGCGGCATTGAAGGTAGACATAGAACCGTTCGGCAAGGACCACGGCGGCAAGGGCGGTTCATACGACACAGGCAAGGAAATCTCAGAAGCAATTTTCGGCTGGCAGCCGCCTTATCCGGTTGTGTATGAATGGATCAGGTTGAAAGGACTTGGCGACATGTCATCCAGCAAGGGCAATGTCGTAGCGATCGAGGATGTGCTGGAGGTTGTACCGCCGGATGTTTTGCGCTATTTCATCACCCGTCCGGCGCCGAAAGCCAGCCTGGCCCTGGATGTCGTGACGCAACTGCTGAACCTGGTGGATGAAGTGGATGACGACACGACGAAACAACGGGACGCCCGCGCGATCGAACTGTCTCAGGCGGGCGGTTTTGTTCCAATTGGTATTCCCTTCAATCATCTGATCAATGTATACCAGGTAGCCCAGGGCGACCTGGAAAAAGTCAAGGAAATACTGACCCGCACCGGATATCACTGGGGCAGCGACGAGGGATTAGCCGAACGCTGCCGTTATGCCGCGCGCTGGCTGGAACGCTACGCGCCGGACGAGTACGTGTTCCAGGTAACGGAACAACTGCCGCTATCGGTACAGGAGCTTCCGGCGGACCAGCTGGCTGCTCTGGGCCTACTGGGCGACCGCCTGGCGAATGCCGAAGCGGCGGCGGATGGTAACGCGATCCATAATATAATATATGAAGTGGCAAACGAAACAGGTGTTGGCATGGGAACGCTGTGCAAAGCATTGTACCGGGTCCTGATCGGCAAAGAGCGGGGACCGCGGGCAGGCTGGTTTGCCGCGATGCTGGGCATTGAATTTGTCAGCCGGCGGTTGAAGCAGGCCTCCGGACAGTTATAGTACAGGTAATCCATTACTACGCATAGAGTATATGAGCAGTATATATCTGCTGGTTGGCGCTTTCGCGGCATTTCTGCTGGCGTATCAATTTTACGCGCGCAAGATCGCCGGCAACCTTGAACTTGATGATAAATTCCCTACTCCGGCGCATACGCTCGAAGATAATGTTGATTATGTTCCCACAAAAGTTCCGGTACTGTTAGGGCATCATTTTTCATCCATAGCGGGAGCCGCACCGATTATCGGCCCGATCGTGGCAGCGGGCTATGGCTGGGGACCGGTGTTTATCTGGATTGTCCTGGGTTCTATATTTCTGGGAGCGGTACACGACCTGACCGCCATGGTAGCTTCCGTGCGGCACAGCGGCCGGTCGATCGGTGAAGTTATCGAGGTTTACCTGGGACGTACCGGCAAGATATTGTTTCTGGTATTCTGCTGGTCTACCCTGATCCTGGTTATCGCCGTATTCATGCAGCTGGTCGCGTCGACATTCGTAGAAAATCCCGCTACCGCGAGTTCGTCAGGGCTGTATATGATTCTGGCACTGATTTTCGGCATCTGCGTCTTCCGGCTGAAAATATCGTATGTAGGTCTTACCCTTGTTTTTCTGCCTCTGCTGTTCCTGAGCATTTGGGCGGGCATACTGTTCCCACTTGCCCCGGACGCAAGCGGCATTACCGTTCCCTTTCTTTCCCTGACTCTTTCCCCGAACAGTTTCTGGATCATTATCCTGCTGATATATATTTTTATCGCTTCTGTGACACCGGTATGGCTGCTGCTGCAGCCGCGCGATTATCTCAGTTCGTTTCTGTTATATGCGTTAATTATAGGAGGGCTCACGGGAGTGTTCTTTGCCAAACCGGAACTGGACCTGGAGATGTTCCGGGGCTTCAGGCCGGGCAACATGGAGCCGATGATACCGATGTTATTTGTCATTGTGGCTTGCGGCGCCATATCAGGCTTTCATTCCCTGGTCGCCTCAGGCACATCGGCCAAACAGCTGAATCGCGAGACCGACGCCGTGCCGGTGGCCTACGGTGGGATGCTGATAGAAGGCTTGCTGGCGGTTCTGGCCTTGATTACCGCCGCCCGCTTTACCTTCCAGGAATACAGCATATCGGTTCACCAGCCGATCAGTCTGTTCAGCAAGGGCATCGCGTCATTTATGACCAGCATATACATCCCATTTACCAATATTAAACTACCCCTGTCAGCAAACGCCTGCACAACCTTCGCGATGCTTGCCGTTTCGGCATTCGCGTTGACAACACTCGACACGGCAACACGCTTGAGCCGGTTTTGCCTGCAGGAACTTTTCACGCCGCGCGGAACCCGCAACGGCGTACGCAGAAAATCAGTGTTAGACCGGTACACGGCAACTTTTGTCTGTGTGGTTGTGAGCGGCATATTAGGCTTGAGCGGACAATGGCGGATGATCTGGCCCTTATTCGGCGCGGCCAATCAACTGTTGGCGGCTTTGACGCTGCTGACGGTATCAGTATGGATATTCCATATACGCAGGAATGTCTGGTACACACTGGTGCCGACCTGCCTGATGTTCGGGGTAACGCTGAGCGCTCTGGCGCTGATGTTTTTCAAGAATGCCGGCTCTGCCCTGGCGTTATTGAACAAGCAGACCTTAACCGCGCTGGAAGATGACCGTCTGCTGGCCGACGGCATACTGAGCATTATAACACTGTTGCTGTTTTTTCTGGCACTGATACTGCTGGTTTTATCTGTCAAAACTTTTCTCCGGATGGGACGCGAGCGCGGGCGCGGAACAGGGAACCCTGTCTGGCAATAGAAGCGCGGGCATAATGTACCGCGAAATTTGGGGGGTAGACTACTTAAGGGCGATATTAAGCTTATCCATCTTGCGGTACAACGTAGCTAAGTCAATACCCA
>CAZCLS010000024.1:9551-12254 GCA_964499565.1 uncultured bacterium | reverse complement strand
AGGGCGATATTAAGCTTATCCATCTTGCGGTACAACGTAGCTAAGTCAATACCCAGAATGCGGGCAGCCAGTTTTTTATTCCCATCCGTTTCCTTCAACACCCGGTCTATATAACGACGTTCGCTTTCCTCTACAACCGACTTTAATTCGCGATTGTTGACAAAATTGGGATCAGGTTCAAAATTGAGGATGGTATCCGGCAGGTCCTCGGCTCTCAGGGTTTCATTTTCGGCAAGAGCAATACAGCGTTCGATAATATTTTCCAATTCGCGCACATTACCGGGCCAGTCGTACCGGATCAACAGGTCAAGCAATTTTTTTTCAGGTCTGAATGTTTTGCTCATGCGCACGGACGATTTATTGACAAAATGCTCTATCAGAAGCTGGATATCGGATTTGCGTTCGCGCAGGGGGGGAATTCTGACCGGGATCACGCTCAGGCGGTAATACAGGTCTTCGCGGAACTCGCCTTTTTTAACTTTTTCGGTCAACTCCTCGTTCGTCGCGGCAATAACACGCACATCCACTTTCGTGTCACGCGTATCACCGATCCGGCGCACTTCTCGTTCCTGGAGCACACGCAGCAGGCGCATCTGAAGAGCCGTCGAGGTAAGGCCGATTTCATCCAGGAAGATCGTACCGCCGTCAGCAGCCTGAAACAAGCCGACTTTGTCGGTATTGGCACCGGTGAACGCGCCTTTGACATATCCGAACAGTTCTGATTCCAGAAGCGTTTCCGGCAGCGCGCCGCAATTGATCGAGATAAAAGGACGGTCATGGCGGTGACTGTTCATATACAACGCTTTTGCAACCAGTTCCTTACCCGTCCCACTTTCGCCGTAGATCAGGACCGTGGCGTCGGAATCAGCGACTTTGCGCAGCCGTTCAAACACGGCCTGGATTTGGGGACTGTTGCCGATAATATTACTGAAATCGAATTTTTGTTTAAGGATTTCCTTCAACTGGACATTTTCAACAACCGCGGCGCGGTATTCCAGGGCCCGGCGCACGATCAGTTTCAGTTCCGACAATTTGAAGGGTTTAATGACGTAATCATAAGCCCCGCTTTTCATAGCTTCAACGGCGGTTTCGGCCGTCGCGAAGGCCGTGATGATGATAACCGGCAGATTAATATCTTTCGCCCGGCAGGCACGCAATATGCTTAACCCGTCTATCGGCGCCATTTTCAAATCAGACATAACCAGGTCGAACGGCCGTTCTGAAATATACTCCTCGGCTTTCATGGGATCGCTGGTAGCGGTAACGGTGTATCCCTCGCTGCTGAGGGCATGGGCGACAACTTCAACAATATTTTCCTCATCATCAACCACGAGGATATTGGCTTTAATTGGTTTTTCGGTCATGAGCAGGCACCGTGCAGGGTAAAAAAATATGAACAGTAGTTCCTTTTCCTTCCACTGATTCGACTGATATCGAACCGCGGTGGCTTTGAACGACTTTCTGGACGACAGTCATACCCACCCCGGTTCCATATGTTTTCGTTGAAAAGAACGGGTCATACATATGCGCTTTGACGTCAGGAGACATACCGATTCCGGTATCTCTAACACTGATTTCAATCGTATGGGAGGGGTGTTCCTTCAGAGCAAATTCAACTTCACCGCCGCCAGGCATAGCTTCCAGGGCGTTAAGACCGAGATTAAACAGGGCTTGCTTTAACTGAGCGGCATCCAGGGGCCGAATCAGCGGTTCAGGATAATCGCGGAAAATCAGCCTGGTATTTTCCGGCAGCTCCCGCCCGTTATACAGCAGGACAATCACATCAGTAATAAGCTCATTCAAATCGGTTTGTACGATTTCCATGGCACGCAGTCTGGTATAGGACAGAAAATCGTCTACAATCGCACTCAGCCGGTCCGTTTCCTTGACAATAATATTAGCCAGTTTTTTTGAACCGGGCTCCTGATCGCGCTCAACCAGCAGTTCCGCCGAGCCGCTGATAGAAGCTAACGGATTGCGCAGCTCATGAGCGATAGTAGCTGACATTTCGACAATTGCTTCCAGCCGTTCGGCGTCTAATCGGCGTTTTTCACTTTCTTTAGACTGGCGCAGATCGCGAAACAATACAACATGATGGACATGACCGGCGTTACCCTGTCCAACCGGGGCGCGGGTAACGGCAATGGGAATTTTTTCGGCCAGCCGGTTAGAGCACCGCAATTCCATTTCTACACCAGCCTCTAAGGCCGTGCGTTGATTAAGGCTGTCAATTTCATTGACCCCCAGAACCGCATGCCAGTCGAGTCCGAGCAGTTCCCGGGCCGGTTCTTCAAGGATTGCTTCAGCGGCCGGATTAACAAACTCGATGGCATGGGAGGCATTGACAATAAACAAGCCTGAACTGATGTTGCGGAACACATAATTATTCAGATAGCGGAGCTGGTCGATTTCCTCTGATTTTTCGCGCAGAATTCTGCTGATATAATGAGCCAGGTAGCCCACGCCGAGGAAGACAGTGATATACATATAGGTAACATGAAACACTTCCTGGCTGGACAGATCGTACAGTTTATAAAAGAACGGCATCCGGTACAGAATAATAAGCACAAACAGCACGGACGATAACATCGCGGTGATAATTGCGCCGTAATGAGGCAGAACAATCACGGAAAGAACAATCACAATGACATAAAAATTGGCATACAGGTTGATGGGCTCCGTCATCGTCATTTCGACAATCGA
>CAZCLS010000024.1:4072-9451 GCA_964499565.1 uncultured bacterium | reverse complement strand
CCAACAACATCGGATAATTGAAAGATCGGCATAAACATGGAAATAATAATGCCACCTACAACAACGCCCAGAAAAACAATCAATATAGGTTCGATCAGTGACGTCAGTCCGTTAACCGTGGCGTTCACCTGGTCGGTATAAAACGTGGCAATGCGTTCCAGCATGCGGTCGAGTTTACCTGTTGCCTCGCCGATTTCGATCATTTTGGTTACCATATTGGGAATGTGTTTGGAGCTGCGCATCGACTCGGCAATCGGCTCGCCTTTTTCGGTGCGGGCCATGGCATCCCGCAGGACTTTATTGATGACTTCGTTGCCGGATGTTTCCGAGACGATTTCAAGCGAGCGGATAATCGGCACACCACTTTCCACGAGGGCGGACAACGTAGAAGTAAAGCGGGCGACACTGATTTTCTGGATGAGAGGCCCGAACAGCGGCAGACTGAACTTAATGATGTCCACTCGCAATTTGCCGGAAGGGGTACGGTTATACCAGCGGAACAGAAAACCCAGGCCTACTAACACACCTACAACGACGATGCCGTAAGACCGCAAAAAATTGCTGGTATTAATCATAATCCGGGTAGGAAGGGGTAGTTGAGCATTAAAATCTTTAAACATACCTTCAAACACCGGAACGACCTTGACAATCAGCAGGATCGTTATACCCATTGCGATCGTAATCACAATGGTTGGATACATCATAGCCGATTTAATTTTTCTGCGCAGGGCGGCGGCATTTTCCATGTAATTCGCGAGACGCTCGAGGATTTCAGCTAAAAAGCCGCCCGTTTCACCAGCCCGCACCATACTGACAAACAGCTTGTCGAACGCGGCCGGATGCGCGGTAAGCGCTTCTGAAAGGGCTTGTCCCTGGGTTACATCATCGGAAATATTGCGCAATATTTCTTTCAGTTTACCAGGTTCCTCCTGCTCTTCGAGGGTTTGCAGGCATTGCAGAAGCGGTAGACCGGCGGCGACCATTGTAGCCAGCTGCCGCACACACATGACGAGTTGATCATTTTTGACTTTTTTTCTGCCGGCCCGGCGTGAAAACCGGTTGGTCGGGGTATCAATGACCGACAAAATAAACAAATCCTGGGCATTCAGCATTTCAATTGCCCGGGATTGCGAATCAGCTTCTATATTCTGAACACTGATTTTGCCGGACTGATTGCGAACAGTGCAGCGATAGTTTTTCATACGCGTAATATCCCCTGTCAAGACTCGGGTTAATCCGCGCCGGTGACGCGCAGTATTTCTTCAAGCGAGGTAATTCCTTCAGCGGCATGCCGCAGGCCATTCTGCCGCAGGGTTACCATACCGTTCGCGACCGCGGCATCCTTTATCTGGCGCGCGTCGGCGTTTTTCATAATCATTTTACTGATTTCTTCATTTACCGCGACAACCTCACTGAGGGCGCAGCGGCCGGAATAGCCCGTATTCCTGCAATAGGAGCATCCGACGGGCTGGTGAAAATTCGGTTGCTGCTCTCCGTTGTTTTTATACTGCGCTCTCTCCAGCAGCTTTGCATCCAGGACAATCGGCTTTTTGCAGCGTGAGCATAATGTGCGGGCCAGACGCTGAGCCGCGATAAGACGCACAGCGGACGAAACCAGGAATGGCTCAACGCCCATATCAATAATTCGCGCGATTGCGCTGGGGGCATCATTTGTGTGGAGCGTCGTCAGAACCAGATGGCCGGTCAAAGCTGCTTTGACCGCAATGTCAGCCGTTTCATAATCGCGCACTTCACCGACCATGACAATATCAGGATCCTGGCGCAGAATAGAGCGCAGACCCGCGGCAAAAGTCAGATTAATATCAGCATTCACCTGCACCTGGTTAATACCGGGGAACTGGTATTCCACCGGGTCTTCGACCGTAATAATATTAACCGTCGGCTGATTAAGCCGATCCAGGGCGGAATAAAGGGTTGTGGTTTTCCCGCTGCCGGTAGGACCGGTGACAAGAATCATGCCATGCGGGGCTTCCAGCGCTTCTCTAAAATGCCGCAGACTGAGTTCATCAAATCCGAGCCGTTCTATATCCATCGTCTGGCTGTTTTTATCCAGGATGCGCAGCACGGTTTTTTCACCATATACCGTTGGCAGGGTCGAAACACGGAAATCAACTTCTCGGCCGCGGGTACGGATTCTGAAGCGGCCGTCCTGAGGAAGACGATGCTCGGAAATATCCAGCTGAGCCATGACTTTCAGGCGCGACGTAATGGCGCGCGTCATGGAAAACGGGGGTGAAGGACGTTCATACAGAATGCCGTCAATCCGGTAGCGCAGAGAAAGTTTTCGTTCAAATGGTTCTATGTGGATATCGCTGACCCGTTCATCAATTGCCTGGGTAAGGACAAGATTAACTATTTTAACGACAGGCGCCGCGCTTGTTTCCTCGCGCATTTTATCAATATCCACTTCCGAACTCTTCGCAACCGCCTCGGTTACATCTACTTCTTCCATGTTAGCGATAATTTCTTCAAAGCGCTCACCCTGGTGATAATGGCGGTCGAGGACGGTTTGAATTTCAGATTCCAGTGCGACCACCGGCACTATCTTCAAATTCGTCAGCAGAGACAGGTCGTCCAGTGCCAGTACATTCAAAGGGTCGCTGATAGCAATCGTCAGATAGTTGCCGGCCCGGCAAATGGGGATAACTTTATACTCGTTGGCGGTCTTTTCGGGAACCAGTTCCAGTGTCTCCGGGTCAACGCTGACATGATCCAGGCTGAGGGGATGCAGATTATTACGGCGGGCATAACACCCTAACACCTGTTTTTTCGTAACATATTCTTTTTTTACCAGAATAGTGCACAGCGATTCACCGCGATTGGCCTGTTCCTGGACGGCATCGTTGCGTTGCTCTTCTGTAATAAATCCCCATTCAAGCAGGGATTGGACCAGACTGTCAGGAAAGATATCGTTCACAGTGTATATCAGACAGTAAGACTGCCTTCCTCCTGCAAGCGGTGAATGCATTCGCGCCACTCACTCAAACGGCACAAAAACAGTTGTATGGTCTGCAGTTCGTTCCGGCGGGCCATGAGTAAATCCTTCTGATAGGGATTGCACGTGGCCAGGGTGCACACCGGGCCGATACTATCGATCGGATAACATTCAAAAGCGATAAGAAAATCGTGTGTATAGTCGTTCAGCAGAGCTTGAGGTGTTGTGATGTTAAGCAAAGAGATATACGGCAAGCCGGTATCAGCCAGCAGAATGTTGATCAGTTCGTTTTCCGTCATGCAGCCGGTATCGACAAAATGCGCCACCCAGCCGCCGCCCTCCACGGCGCGCACTTTCCGGATTTCCTCCAGTTGTTCGGCCTTGACTCGTCCTTTTTCTTTTAGAACGATATCCAGCGGTTTTTTGAGCCATGAGTATGATTTATTCATCCTTCGGCTCCCATCGCGTCCAGGATTTCCAGAATAGCATCCCTGGTCAGGCTGCTGCAGGGATGGTTCCAGGCCTTGATTGTTACGTTGTCCGCCTGCGCGGCCGGTATAAGCCCGGCGATTTTATTTTCCAGGAGCTGGGTCTCATCGCCGGTTTGTTTTTTTATCCACAGAAGCCATAGTCCATCGTGCCACAAACCTATGCCGTCAAACGTAGCCGTTGTGTTGCGCAGGATTTCCTCTGTCCAGGAGGGTATGCGGCTTTCATCGATTGTTTTTTCGGCGCCGCGAGTATGTTCTTTCAGTGCAAACAAAGCAAAGCAGTCGTTGTTCGTTTCAGCACGGGTCAGCTCATGAACGATCCGTTTTCTGAGCGCATTGCGCGGCACTAACGGAGGTAATCGGAAAAGCGTCTGCACCGGCGCGCTGCTGCGGTATTCTTCTATGCGGTTGCGGGCGCGGTGAATCTGATTTTCCATATAAATAACCATGTGTTCAAACTGGACAATATCTTCGTCGGTCAGCTTGTTTGGATTATTGCTGCCATACACCGGCAAATCGGCATCAAGCGTATTGAAGACATCTATGATACTCATGACCGTAGCACGCATAACAATAAAACCCAGGCAGGACAGAGCAATGCATACCATGAAAACAATGCTCATCCATTCCGCAATCATACGATTGGCTATATGAACGGTAATAGCATACACGCCTGCCAGGATAGGTATCACTCCCATCAAGGCATACGACATTATCATCCGTGACCGTACTCTCCGGGGCAGCAGCGACATCCGGTTATAATATTCCTTCATGATTTTTCTCGCATTCCAGGAATGAAAAAACTGTAATTTGGGATATTATATCAATTTGTTTGCAACAATGCAAACAGTGTTTGCCTTATACTTAGTTTTTTATTAATAGTAAAGGTTCTATTTAAATGATAGTGTTACTACCATAATCTCACTTGTGCAAATTCAGATGATTTTATTGTGTAATAAACTGCCGCATTGCGGGCATTTTACAATCTTTTCATCCTTCTCACAGAAAAATTGGTACAGACAAATGTCGCATGTGACCATTATTTCGCTGGTCGGGACGAACGGCGCCCGGCGCAGACGCCATTCATCATAGAGCCATAAACCCAGCAATCCCGCGAGCGGCAGCATGGCGTATACTCCTAAAATTGTCTGGAGCGACAAGCTCATGGCGATGCCTGTGATGCTAATGAAACGGCCAGGATTACGATGCCGGGCCGGGGCGGCCTGAACCGGCCCGGTTGGGTGCTGAATTCAGTCATCGTGTAAGGCAACGTTCTCAGCATTCCGCATGCAGCCGCGTCAAATTCGTCTGACCCGGAGGATTCCAGAACCGTAATCTGCCGGATGCCCCCGGGTACATCTATACTGAGGGCCACGATTACCGGCCGGCCGGGTATCTCACCAGCAACAGCGGGTACGGGCTCCAGACTCGTCCGCCAATCCTCACGCACAATTTTTTCGAGCTCAGCGAGATTACTGATGCTCCATTGCATGTCTGGCGAATGAGCGCTGGAGGCCGGCCCGCTTTCTTCATAGACCGGCTCGCCGCCGCGCCGCGAAAGATATACCAACGGCATTTCCCGGTGCAAGAGTCCGCCGAACATATAGGAATATACCTTTCGGTTGGGATAGTATTCCGGTGTGCGGGCAAAGGCAGGACGCTGAATCATAATGCTCCTACCGGGACTCAACGACATAGCCTGTCCCGGTGTCTCCCGTTTCGGACTGGTGATCCAGAGCAGCGCTTCGCGGGAAGCCCAGCTTCCCACCCGGGTAGAAGAGACTCTGAGTCCCAACAGCAATACCGCGTGAACAGCACACGCTATCAGCAGAGCCAGCAAGGTTATTGCGCGTGTTGATTTCATAGAAAGAATCTGATTGTCTGAACCGTATGGTTTCATCATTAGTCTGCGCTCTTCAACCATAATGCCAG
>CAZCLS010000024.1:0-3972 GCA_964499565.1 uncultured bacterium | reverse complement strand
TTTCTCTCTATTGATTGCGTCAAAACTGCTGTATGTGTTATAATGAATTTTGTTCTAAACTGATAATCACATCCGGTTGGTTTGTATGCGCTTCGTTGTGCTCATGTTGTATTGTCTAACACTGGCGGCCATAGTCCCGGCCGTTGAATCGGACTGGTATGATATTCAGGAAGGCGATCCATACAAGGAATATTCATCCCAGAAGCTTGACAACACCTTTGTTTTAGCCGACCAGCGCGGCAAAAGCGTCGGTCGTGACAGCTTTCCGTTTTATCATAATCTGCGCGTTATGACCGCGAACAACCGGCTGTTCAGGATCCATATCCCTCTCACCATAACCGTCAAACGCCCGACCGCTCCCCGCACGCTTACTCTGCTGTACCAGTTTTTTTATAAATATCAGGTCATGCGTATCCGGGGAAAGGACAAATATATCGATGAACAGACCACCAGTGAGCCGTTTGCGTATGTTCATATACCACTGACTCAGGGTATCAATAACTGGGTGGTATCTTCACAATGGATGGTTGATTGCGACAAGGAACTGTGGGACCCGAGCAGCGCCTACCTGATCGAAACGGACCGGGGAGATAAAAAGGTTGTGAAAAGCCCGTCATCCGACACCAGGTCGTATGTTTCGGTTTCCTCGTTGTATTTTCCGTTCACATTAGTGTATTGGGACACGCAATACGGCGTGCGGAACCACTGGCTGGAAACCGCGTTTCCACGCCTGGTTTTGCGCCGGGTAAACGGTAATGAAGTCTATGACCGCCATATTATAGAAGTGATCAGTGATACGGGCGATCAAACCGTTACGGCCGAAAAGGCGGATACGGGTTACATCCGTTCGGTATCGGAAAAGCTGCTTAAAAAATGGGAAAATCCATACCGGCTGCAGACGGTTTTCAGCAACACCTGGGAGCAGCGGTCGTGGGCATACACCTATCGCAAGATGGATAATCCGGCTTTAAAAGCTGCCTTCCTGTCGCGGATTATCAAAGATTTTCCGGATGACATCGATGCTTATGAACTTCTGCTGCAGAATCGGGCCGAGACAAAAGACAGCAGCTTAGCCTCACGGATATATCTGCAATGCTCACAGAAATGGCCCGCTTTGCATGAACACTGGTTCAGAGTATATCTCGACAGTATTGCCGACGCGGTGGCGCAGCGCGCGGCTCTGATGGCCTATCTGCGCGACCATCCCGATTCCGGATTTGCCCACCAGGAACTGGTTAGACAGTTTATTGCCGACCAGCGCTGGGGTCCCGCTAAACGCCTGCTGCAGGAATGGAAGCGCCTGGAGGTCAGTAACGCTTTTCTGTATGCCGCCGAAGCGGTGGTAGCCGAGGCCGAAAGCAAAGATCAGGAAGAGCGGTCCGCTCTGTTCAAATCCATCCAGTACGCCCTGCCGGGAGACTCGGGCAGCCCCCGCATGACCGGCTTCGGCACTGAAGCGCACCGCTTGTTTCTGCTCGGGCAGAATTTCGTAACTGCCGATAAACCACGCGAGGCACTGCCCCGCCTGCGCAAAGCGCTGACCGCGGCACCGAAATATTATCCCGCTATCCTTATGATGGGCCAGGCCTACCTGCACATGGGCGTCGATGCCACCGCCCGCGATTATTTCGAACAGGCCTTGTCCTGCTATACCAATCATCCCTGGGCTCATGCCGGTCTCGCGCGGATATATCAGAATGCCGGAAAAATCCAGCGCACCCGTTATCATCGCGACGCGCTCTGGTCGGCTGTCAAACCGTTTGCCGAGTATTATGCCCAAGCGGGAAACTGGACCAATGTCGCCGATCTCACACGCTATGTGCTTGATATCAATACCGAGAACCGTGACGTGCTGGTCCTGCATGTTATCGCCTTAATAAAATTAAGCTTATACGACCAGGCCAGTTCCCTGCTGTATTCACTCAGCGACGATGAGCAGCGCGATCCGCGTATTATAGCACTGTGGGCCGATTTCTGCCGGATTCTGCAGGAGGACACCCACTGTGTTATCTGCACCGATCAACCGGTCGTCTGGCGTGATTTGTCTCGCGACGCCTGGCTGCAGGTGCTGAAATATGATCCCCGGTCGAGCCGGGCCCGTTTCGAACTGGTCTTGAGCGCCTTGAAACAGGATGACCTTCTGGAAGCGCTTTCCCAGGTGAAAGAGCTGTATGAACTGCAGCCGTCAACCGCGCTGGAAGAGTGGATCGCCGACATATGCATTATGGCGGCGGAGCGCAACCAATACGGAACGCTGCCGGGACGGCCGGACCGCTCGTTTATTCAGGAAGCCCGCGAGTTTTACCAGCGCACCAGTGATTCTCTGCAAGGCAGGAGCGCCGATGCCGGAGACAACGTGTCGTCGCACAGCACCTATTATTCGCCGATGGTGTATTGCGGCCTGACACGGGCGTTAGAACTATCGAAAATCCGCAGCAGTGATCCGGCATCGATTCTGCGTCAAGGATTGCGCCGCTTCTCGGGGTCGCCCACCTTGCGCACCGCTATGCTGAACGAGTATATTTCCGCCCAGGTCTCCGCGCCGGGTTTGTGGGTAGATTATACCAATCAGCTTATCAGCCTGCGGCCCCTGGACTATGCCGTGCAGGATACCCTTCAGCGTATCTTTACAGAAAGAAAATTGAAAAAGGCTGCCGCGGAATCCTTGTGTTATCAGGGACTCTCGGAAGTGTACTGGGCCAGAATTCTGTTTAATGCCATCAAAAATAAAAATGAACTGAACGCTCCCATTCAAGTCTACACTCTGGAAAACCAGTCTCTCTATCGTTTCAAGCTTCGGCGACATATATTTATCGATCCCAGCGCGTGCTACGACTGGTATTCGTTCCGCTCCCGCTATAACGCGTATGACCTTCGCCATGGCCTTACGCGCTGGTGGCAAAAACGCGAACTGCTGCGGGCGGCGTATACCCATTTCGGCATGGGCTGGGAGCTGGCGGGCGAATTAGCCGGGATGCTGCTCGGCCGGGTCCAGTCGTTTGGTTCGTTCGAGTTGAATAATGACCGGCGGCCGGAAAGCATCTATGCCAATGAGCTGCGCCGCTGTTTTTATGAGCAGGTGGCACCCGACCGGGGCACCCGCCACCGCTTCACACCCGGAAAAGATGTAGAGCAATCGCTAATCTTCGATCCTGAATTGTTTTTCGGTTCGATCAGTAATATGCCGCTGTGGCTTACCGTGCGCGCCAGGAACAGTATCCCCCCAGCCGCCCGGCATCTGTTTGTGCCGCCGGTTGCTGCCGAAGCAGTGCTGCCGGAATACGAATGGGACCGGATCGGCGCGGCCTGGAATTATTTTCCAGCGAAACTCCGTCCCTGCGTTTCATTATCCTGGCCGCGGTCAAGTACAAATATGTTAGTGTGGCATACCGCCCTGCCCGGCGCCGTCGCCATAGAACCAGCCTATGACGGTTTTGCGTTCTATCAGCGCAGAACTCCCTTGAGTACTACTGACTGGTCACGCACGGTTGTTACTCCCCTGTCCGCACGCGGGACCGTGCCGGTATTCAAAGGCATCGGTTCCGCCACGTTGTACGGACGCATTGCGTCAGTCGCTCTTCAGAACGGTGTATGTCATCCATCGGCCCCGCCGGAATTCTCTGTTATCCTGGCAACCGCCCCACTTACCGTATCAGCCGAACAATGGAATGACGAAGCCCTGGTTATGCGCTGGCAGTGGCAGAATCCGTCTAACGCGGTTTTACATATTCACGCAAAAACCTATGCCAGCGAAACAGCCATGCAGCCGGGCACTCCCGGCGACCTGATCGGCACATATGCCAGTCAAACGCCCGCAACGGTATACTGGAAAATCAATAGAACCTATCTCTATCTCGGCAGCAGCGCGACTAACATGACATCCCGCTACCGCCATAATCTCTCACTGTTTGCCTGGGAGCACGGCTGTGTTCTGTCACTGCAGGCCGACACCTGCGCCACCCCGATATCCTA
>CAZCLS010000023.1:0-17182 GCA_964499565.1 uncultured bacterium | reverse complement strand
CGGCCAGCCGCAGCATCCATTTGCCGGCCGTGTCCGCCGTAGTCGTTACCTTCTGTCCCGCGAATTCAACCGTCACTTTCTCGCCGGGGTCAGCCCAGCCCCAGACCGGCACTGCCATTTCACGCTGCAGCACCATGTGATCAGTGAATATCTTCGGTAGCCGCACATCAGCGCTCGAAACTCCCGCTATCATTATAACCAAGAAAACAATCAAGCATGGTATTCGTAACGAATCCTTGCCGATAATTCTATTGTAATTTTTTCGCTTTCTCATTAATGTTTGTCGTAGTTTGAGTTATTTTTATTCATATTTGTTTCGCTTAACCTCACTCCTCCGGCGTGTTCCAGTCAGTCGAAAAGCATAGCAGCCCGACCCCGTCTTAAAGGTTATATAGCCGGAGTCACTCTTGCCGCCGGTTATCCCCTCAACGCTATTGACATAACCGCCATCCTTCCAGATTACCGTACCGCCCTCGGTGATCGTAACGTTTTCCAATCCTGTCAACGGTACACTCACCCTGGCTCGTGCATTTGCGGGTATAACGACATCCATCACCAACGAATCTTCCGTTTTCTTCCAGCTCGATGATACTTTGCCTCTGATGGTTCGTATCGAGGCGCTGGCCTGCGTCAAATCTCCAAGCACATAGGGCTTGATACTGATATGGCCGTACCCCGGCTTAAATTCTCGTGTCCCGTAGAACATGGGCAACGGTATGCCCGCTATACTTTCATGGAAAAATCTGCAGATTCCGGTCAGCATCGTCATGCTCTCTTCCGCTTCGTAATGGCCATTGCTCAAACACCAGCCTTCCCAGATCGTTGTCGCTCCCTGCTCTATCATGTATCCCCAGCCTGGATACTCGGTCGTGTTTACCGTCTTGTATACGATCTCCCCAAGCCCATTCTCTGTCAGCGATTCCATGTAGCCCGGCAGTCCTACATGGCCTACCATGAATTTACCGCCATCTGATTCCGTTATCGTTTCACCAATGGTGCTAATCAATTGTTTCTTGCTCTCCTTCGGAACTATCCCGATCGCCAGGGATAGGATATCTGAGGTCTGTGATCCACCGGCATAATGCCCTGTCTCAGGATCAAACCAGCGCTCGTTGATCTCCGCCCGTATCTCTTCGGCCAATGCCGTATACCGATCCTGATCATCCTTTTTTCCCAGAACACGACTCATATTCGAGAGCGCCCGGGCATTGTGATAATAGTAGCAGGTCCAAATGTATTCTTTGGGCGTTTCTTCGCTGATAAAATGCCAGCCATATTCTCCCCGCTTCGGCAGCATGTGTTCTCCAAGCCACCCTACCGTCACGACATGCGTCGATTCGGCCATTTCCCGTCCTATGTATTCCACCCAGGCCTTGACGGTCTCGTAGTGCTGCTCAAGCAGTCGATCATCACCATAACACTGGTATAAATACCAGATCAGCATCGGATAACTCGCATTCTGGGATACATCGCTTTCCCGTCTCATTCCCGGCAGTATCGGCACTATATCCGATATGTCGCCGCTCTCATAACTCGCTTGCTGTATACTTTGGGCTACCTTTGACCACAGCGACGGCATGTGTTTGCAGATCGATAACGCCCCAAAAATGCTTGCCGGCTCATTGTAGGCTATCGGTTCCCGGTGCAGGCAGTCAAGTATAAATCCCTTCAATGCTACTTTCAATGAACGCTGAATGTTTCCGTGGATACGGTTCAGTAGTTCGTTGGAACAGGTGAAGTCGCCATACAGATTGACATCACTGTAGACTTCTCTTCCTGTCAATGTGTCAAGCGTCGGTGTTCCTTCGAGTCCCTCCACCCGCACGTGCCGAACAGGATGAAAGGTGAAACGCGGCTCATAGATCTCTCCTTCAGGCGCGCCTTTGAGAATATACGTGTCCCGTTCTCCTTCCTCATACGTCATGCTAATCTTTGTGCCTGCCGTGCCGGTGACATTCAACCGCACCCAGCCTGAGAAATACCGGTCAAACTCAAATACCCAGCCTCCCGCACCATCTTTCGTTAATGTAATTGGCCGTATGCTATCCTGAACTTTTATTGGGGGAATTGTTCTACACGTCAATCGTCCCTCTACCGATGGAGAGATGACCGCGGCCTGGCTCCACTCACGATCGTCATACCCTGCCCGGTTCCATTGCGGTTTCTCCTGCCTGGCGTCATACTCCTCCCCGGGATTTTTCTGATTGGCGGTTATCGCTCCTCCCGCAGTTCTCCAGGTCTCGTCGGTGTAAATTTGTTCTTTGGTTCCGTTGTCATAGGTCACGATCATCTGCAGAAGCGCCTGCGGACGATCCGCCCACCCGCCTTCCTTCTCCCATGATAGTATGTTCGCTGCGCTAAACCAGCCGTTGCCCAGCATCATGCCGATCGCATTCTTTCCCTGCTTGAGCAGCGTTGTGACATCATACGTGCAATACTGGATCTCCCGTGAGTAATCGCTCAATCCCGGTGAAAGCACATCGTCCGATACCTTCTCCCCGTTGATATAAAGCTCGCTCCACCCCAATCCCGACATATACACCCGCGCACGCTTAACCCTTCCGGTGATCTCTATCTCTTTGCGCACTAATGGAGATCCTCGCTTGGCTTCCGGCCCATTCATGCCTATCCACTGTGCTTTCCATGCCCCCGGCTCAAGCAACCCCATTTCGAAGGTGCCCGGCTCACTCCACGGCGATGGCCGCCCATGCGCGTCCCAGAACCTGACCTTCCAATAACATTTTTCACCGCTGGCCAGCGGCTTGCCCTGGTACTCGATGTTTGCCGACCGGTCTGAGTCAGTCTTTCCGCTGTCCCATTTCTCTCCGTTATCGGCAAGAAGCTGCTCCTCACTGCCCGCCACCAGGATCTGGTACGCCGACTGCATCTGCCCGCGCTCATTCGACTGCAGAACCCAGCCAAACCGCGGTTGAATAACATCGATACCAAGCGGATCAACCGCGTACTCACACGTCAATCCCGCCGCATTGAGATTTATAGACTTATTCGTTCTGGTCACAGCCAAAATTTCTCCTCGTTACATATGTTCCATTCAGTGTTTGCCTTTATTCCAACGTCATCGTCACCACACCTACCGACAACGCCGGCATGCTGAACTCCACGGTCTTTCCCTCAACTCTCACTTGCGCTGCAGCCGGCTTGATTGCTTCCGGTTCGTCCAGCGTGTTCCGCGCTCCCGTGTCTCCCGGTGCGACCACCTGCATCGCCGCGCTTCCAATTTTCCGAGGTCCATCCACCGTCACATTCACTTCCACCGCATCACCACCCGTGTTCACCGCCTTGAACGTCACGGTTTTCCCGTCCAGAGATAGTGCCGCTATAACATTTAAGGCCTTCTCCGGCCCCTGCACTGCCAGCCGCTTCGGCTGATAACTCTCACGCCACAACTTCTCTACCACATGCGTTGGCGTGCCGAACGCCGTCGCGTGGTCGAATACTATGCTGCAGCTTCCCCAGCGCGGATTCGGCCGCTTTCGCGTCACCCGCTGCAGCCACACCGCCGGACAACTCATCGTCAACAGCCCATTCAGCCGCTCAAATCCGTTCAGCACACCCCCCGTGTAGAGCCCCGAACGCCACGTGTCATTCATCATGCCCCATTCCGAACAGTACACCAGCATCTTCGGATTCGCCGAGTTCCTGATCATCGGGCCAATCTCGTTACGAATGTACTCCTCGTATTTCGTTGGGTCATCAACATAGTCCTGTTTATAGGCTATCCCATTATAGTAATGTATACTCAAGTAATCAAAAGATTCCGCCGACAGGTCTAGCAGTTTCTGGTTCCATTCCTTCGTACTGCCCGCACCGTCATCATAGCCGTACCCACCGCACGCAATGATTTTCAGCGTCGGATCCTTCGCGCGTAACGCTGTGCTGAAATTAGTCACCGCAGCCGCATACCGTTCAGGCCCCATACCCCATTTTTCGTTGTCGATCTCCCAATACCTGACGTTGTACGGCTCGGGATGCCCGTTCTCCGCGCGCACCGTGCCCCAGGTCGTCTCTGCCGACCCATTGCAGTATTCAAGCCAGTCCAGCGCTTCTTGCACCCCAAGATCTATGTTGACCGGCAGTATCGGCTCTGCCTTCACCCGCCGGCACAAATCCATAAATTCATCCGTCCCCATCTGATTCGGATCCTGGTCCGCCCAGATTATCCAGGGGAAGTACGTTCGCTTCTCGCGCGGCCCTATGCCGTCTTTCCACCGATACCCCGACGCAAAACATCCCCCCGGATAACGGATGTTCGCCGGCTGCTCGTCTGCAATCAGTTTCAATACGTCCGGCCTGAATCCCCCGCACTCCATAGCACTCTTGCTGAACATTGAAGCCATGTCAACCATCACCGTCCGCTGCCCCTTGACTCCTATCTGCAGCACTGCCGACTTTACGTCGGTTTTACTCTTGAATACCACTTTATACTTCTTCCATTCCGTACTTAACGGACCTATCCGCTTCGCAAACTCTTCCTCTCCCGTATCTCCCAGCATTCGCATCACCGCAGTCACACCTGCCTTCCTGGCCCGCAGGTACACGCTCATCCCGTACGTCTCGCCCGCTTGCAGCGCCATCGGCCCCTGCTCCAGTCCGGTCTCCCCGTCCTTCGTCCCCGTGATCACTATCGCGTCCCTGCCGCTGATCACCCCGTCCTTCGCCGTCTGTATCGAACCCTTACCGTACAGTTTCCAGTATGGCAGTTGCACCGACATATCGTGCGCTCCCGGCAATCCCGTATACAGCTCTGTTCCGTTCAGCGTTTTCACCGTGATGTTCCGGTACAACGGCTGCGACCACACGCAATTCACACCCGCTTTGCCCTGCAGCAGCGCCGGCTTGTTTTTCCCGCTCGTGTCATCAATATCCACGATCTTCTCATCGTCCAGCCATACTTGAATATGTGCCCCTTCTATCCTGATCTTCAGCCTGTACCACTTGCCTTTTTCCAATCCCGGGCGTTCCTTGTTCATTTCATATATAAAGGACTCATGCCCTCCCGCTCTCTTCAGCAAAGACCATTTCATGTGGCCCGCTATGCCGAAATTCATCATGTAGTAGTTATCCGAATCCTGCCAGCGGAACGGTATGTTGAATGCTGCGTTCCCGTTCGTTAACGCTGCTTCCAGTGTGATCTCGCAGTCCGTCCAGTTTGTACTGCCGATCAGTAGCGGTGTGGGCTCCGCCAGCTTCTGCGTCTTGATCACCCCTTCCTCTATCACCCACGTGGCTGCAGCAGGCCGTAATTCGAATGACGGATTCAATATCATGTCGCCCCACAGTCCTCCATGAACCGAATTGAATATGTGTTCAAGAAACTGGCCGTAAATATCAATATTGATGTCACCAAACGGTTTGGTTGTGTCTATTCTGTATCTGACCGCGCTCGATTTTTCAATTGGCACCGTGGCCCTATCCCGCGTTTCTTTTGGTTTTGCTGAAGATGAATTGTGTATCAATTTTGCTGTAATATATGCCTCAAGGTCCCCGCGCTCTGTGTCGCTCAGGGCTGTTTTATACAGATATATATCACCAATCTTTCCATTGAACGTCGACCACCCGTCCGGACTGTTTCGCCCAATAGTTATGCTGTTCGCATACGGCCCCGCAACCTTGGGTACTAAGGCGGTCATGTCACTGGTTGTGTCATCTGAAATCACTTCGACTCCATTCGCGTATACTTTGTACCTACCATTCGCCTGTACTATCATACTCAGTATCGTCGTCTGCCCGTTCGGTAGTGCCGCCTCGCTTTCTTGTGTGCTGCCGTTTCGCCGTACGACGACTTTGCCGGTATCCCCTTTTATCCCTAACACCAGGCGATCATAAAAAATATCAATAATCGAGGCCCAGCTGGATGAATCGCCATCGCGAATCGGTTTGGCTACTACTACTACGCTGACGCCATTACATTTAACAGGTTTCTCATACGTCTTAAATAGAAATCCATCACCGTCTGAATGTGAATTATCTACAAACTTCTTGCCATCTATTACTTCTACTTCAGGACTCTCTATTCTCTCTACACTGCCGCCAACCGGTACTGCGGTTTTCCAGCTGTCTATCATCCCGCTGTCAGGCAGCGCATCTGCGTCGCAGGCCAGCAGCAATTCTTTCTTTTTTGGTATACTCCCTTTTCCGGTCTGTACGTTAAAGCTCGCGTTAATTGTATGGGGCGCCGCTGGTATTTTTTTTAATGTATAGGTCGATACTGCGCCTACATTAGTGCCATTTACATATACGTGCTTAATGGTACACCCCGGCAAGGCGCTTATGCTGAAGGTCCGGGTTCCCCCGACCGGTACTATCATAGTTCCACAGGGACTGATGGTTCCGCCATAACCTGCCTGGGCGGTGATTGGAAAACTGAATCCAGAATAGTCGTCTTCGCCGACATACGGGAAATAGGTGGTCCGTATCTCTGTCGAACCAAACGGTACCAGCGTTACTTGTTCTATCGGCTCGCTGGATTCAACCGGGCTTAACGGCGGCTCGGTTGCCCTGCCTGGCAGATCTGTTCTATACGTCCCCCAGCTTGGCACCTTCTTAGCATTCAATCTAAGCTTTATCGGCGCATCCGACGCTTTAAACGGCTGGAGCGGCATTGCCGTTTCTTCTACCGTTATGTCTGCATCAGGATTGTCCAGGTCGGCTAGCGTTAATCCATAATTCCAGGGCGTCGCCGGACGGATCTCTTCCGTCTTGAACTTCCCGTCTAAATATGTTGCTGTTTCTGTCCACGTTTCTCCGATTAGCAATGAATAAATAAGCGGTCCGCGTTCGAGCCCAATGGAATTATTGATCCAAACCGAAGTCCTTATTTTCATAGGGAAGGTTATCAGTACCGTATCTCCATCGCTCCACCGCCTGTCTATCGTATAATACGTTCCTGCCTGCACTCCTTTCATTAGCGTTCCATTGACTTTCACTTCCGGGCTCTTACACCAGCCGGGTATGCGGAGCTTTAAGGGAAATTTGACTCTGGCTGGAGTGGTCACCTTCAATGTTATCGTATCCCGAAACGGATAGTCGGTCTTCTCGGCTATCGTTACCGTTACTCCTCTTCCTACTTTCGCCGTTACCCGGCTGGGCCCATACGCCGCTACTGCCAATCCATTATCATGGGTACCCATCCACATATGCTGTACAAACTTCGGCCATCCAAAATGAAAATTGCTGCGGCAACACCCGTATCCGGAGTGCGGTGATGGACAAATCGCGTTCTGTCCATTGCCGTTATGATTAAAACCCAGGTCTTCATTCGTGCTCTTGGGCTGGTTCATCAATAAATAATACCGTAATCCTTTGATGTCATACTTCAGGTTTCCCGGCAGAGCATTGTAAGCTACTGTTTCCAGCTGATCCCCAATTACCGGATTCCCTAATACTCTCAAAGCTATCGCACTGCTTAATATCCGCTCAACTATTGCACAAAGCTCTGTCCCCTCGGTCGAACTCAAATCACTTAACGGTTCCGTCCCATTGTACATCGCATCTATCCGCCCATAAGACTTCATCAGCCAGCCGTCTTTGCCCGTTGCTTCCATATAGGCGTCCCGGTCGGCCTCGCTGCCCGAACGCAGATACCAGAGCGGCGGCCGCTTTAATCCCTGCATGACATTGACTATATGGTCCGGTCGCCAGTTGTTGCCGGTCCCGTCAGAATAATAGGGCGTCCATTGATTGCTTTGTTCATTCAACAGATCTGCTAATGCTAGCAGGTTGGTTTTGCCCGTTTGGTTATACAGCCATAACACTACGTCGATATTGTCTCCGCCTCTTGCTTTTGCCCAGCCCGATTCCGACTCTAACGTACTTGAAGATAGTGCGTGTAATTGAAATTGAAAATACTTGTTCATGAAGGGGATGACCCTGTCATCATTGGTCGCTTCATAATAATCCCGCATGTAGTATAATACTATCATGTTCGGCCACCAGTTCTTATTCCGCGGCCCAAAATCTCCATCCGCTCTCTGGCTCTCAATTACTTTATCAATCCACTTCTGCGACGTATTGATCAATTCCGCATCGTTCAAAATATACGCCAGCGGGATCAGCCCTTTGGCATAATACGGCCCGCGTTCCCAACTGTCATTAGCCCCGCCTATCCATGCCGATTCGCCTATGTCTCCATACAATTCTTCCGCATGTCCCGTAAGGCCGTCTTTTTGCAGAATCAATTGTTGTAATAACCAGCCTTCCGCCTGTACACTTCCTAATGGCAGCCGGACAAATGGTGTTTCCAGCAACGGTGCCCTGCTGGAATTGTAATGTGTATTCGCTGTCGCTTCCTGCTGGATGCATAGTGTAATCAATCCTGCTGCTACTAGTAATAATGTGTTTATATTGTTCATTTTTTCTCTGGTTTTTTTCAGTTATTCGCTGTGTGACTTCATACACATCCATGTAAAATGGTTTCGTTATCTCTACTCGTGCTGCTCCTCGTTTTAACTGTTTTCCATATGTAAGTTTACATCAATCCAACCGCTCAGGTAAACCCATTTTTGGGGCCGCCGGAGAATCAGTTTCGGCCTCTGCCTCTCATTTCCTGCAAACTCTCGCTCCTGCCACACAAGGTGGCAGGGGGCATACTGTTCGCTCGCAGACCCCCGGTGGGTTCATCCCGCCGGTGAATCAGATTACCTGATCCGATCCGGCCGGCCACCTTATCCCGGACAGTCAGTACGCAGCATACTTAACGTAGCCCCTGGCTTCTCCGAAGCCGGGGCATGCCCGCACTTCCGGCCTCATCCGTCGAAAGCCGGACAAGCCGAGACCGGTTACAGAGGCACAACCATTTGTCTGGCATCAATGCGCATGCGTCTTCTGCCTCGGGGTCGTAGACCCCTGGGGCTACTCATAGACCTCAAGCATGGGTGTTGCAGTTCGCATCCGCTTATACGCCGAACATGTACCCATATCCCTCTTCCCATTATTCCATCACTCCATCACTCTGAAAGAATAAATTCCCGCGCCGTTCTCCGCCCTCTGACAGCCCGTTATCGTTATCCGTACATATGCCGCCTGCGCCTTCCCTATATCCCTGCATGGACTCACCGCTTTGCCGAATCCTGCCGTGTGGTCCGCGTATTTTGTCCAGCGCTTACCGTCCAGCGATGTTTCTATGCGGTACATGTAAGAAAGTGTCGGATACTCGAAACTTGTCTCAATCCGGTTTATCGTATGCATCCCGTCAAGGTCTACTGTCAATGTCTGCGGGTATGTATTTGTCGCAGCACACCACTTGCTGGCAAAATTGTGGTCTAACGCATATTCCGGTGCATAGCACGCCCCCCTGACGCTCGTGGCAGTCGCGTATTTGCCGCGCGCACTATCTTTCCCCTGCTTCATTAACGGCTGCAGTGCCTCTACTCCCGTCTGAGTCGGTATTACTTTCCTGATTGTGCCGTCAGCATTGAATTCGAGTTTGTCCGCGCACGTCTGCCGGAATACTCCTGCGCCTCCCTCGTGCGGCTGGTTGTGCTGATGATATACTATATAATAATCATCCTTGAATTTCAGGACCGAATGATGACCCGGACCTTTGGTCGTCTGCTCCGTATTAGAGCTCAGTATCTTGTTATCAGCCGGTGTCGTGAATGGCCCTAACGGTGTTTTTCCGATGGCATACCGAACGCAATACGAGCCGTCATGCAGCGCTCCCGATGAATACATGAGGTAGTACGTTCCATTCCGCTTGACCATGTATGACCCTTCGACAAAATCGGTCAGATAAGGCCCGTTCGATCCATCAACCGCATTAGCCGATTCGCGTCCTTTTCCCGCGCTTGACGACGCCGTAGCCTGCTTATTCCGTGATATACATTTCTCACCGGAATACACGGCAAAGGTATACAATCCCGCCCAATGACCCGAACAATTCTTGAAAGTAATTCTCACATACCGTCCCGTTCCTGTCCCCGTGTCACTATAGCCGTCCCCGGCTCGTTCAGTCTTGTTTTCAGTGCGGTCGGCGAAAATCGTCCAGCGTTCTTTGTCATCTGATAGTTCAATCTTGTATCCATAGACCACATTCCGGAATTCAGGGCTGCTTATGACTTTTGTTACCGGCATTGATTTACCAAGGTCTACCATCAGCCATTGGGGCTGTTCGCCGCCGTCCGCCAGCCATTTCGTGCCTTTCAGAAAATGAACTTTTCCATCGATGGCCTTCAGATCGGCGGTCAGTTTCGCCCCCATTGATTCCGACCAACCCCAGTACATGTATGCCTGTCCATCGTCATCAATAAACGGCTGGGCATCCATGTTATAGGCCTTGACGATCCGGCCGGCATTACCCCCGCCGCTCACGATTGCCGAGTTGTCTTCCCGCAAATTCTTCCAGGGCCCCAGCGGATTGTCGGCTACCGCTATCCAGGTGTCATACCCGCCCGACCGGGTGATAAACTGGTAATACTTTCCATCTTTTTTTATGATGTCCGGCGCCCAGATGTCTCCGCCGAACTTCCCATATTCGGGCCAGTTGTTCAGCTGCATTTCCCAATTCACGAAATCTTTCGATTTCCATACCGATGCCCGCCCGTAGGAAGGCTTATCGCTTTCCATCGATGTGGCGAAAATGTAGAACATGCCATTGTCATACAATATATGCGGATCGGGAAACATGCCCGGCAGTATCGGATTGCCGCGGTAGTCCCCGGGCGGATACACATTGACCGCAACGGTTGCTTCAGCATTCGCGCCATCTAAACCCGCCTTGATCTTGAACACGTATTTTCCGGGTTTGTCCGCCACAGCCCAGGTTGTTTGCTCATGCGGCTTTTCAAATCTTACCGGACCGGGTCCGCTGACCATGCTCCACTCACAGTTGATGGCCGTGTCCGGTTTGCAGGTTATTCTGCTGGTCAATAATACCTTGTTCGGTAGAATCGCGTAATAGCCTAATCCCGTCTCTATCTTCATTGTTGTGTCAGCCGCTTCCATGGCACCTGTGCATACTGCTCCAACGAGAGCTGTCATTAAAAGAATATGTCTGTTAAATTTCATGTTATCCCCTAATTCCGCGATAGACGTAGGTGCAGTAGATACAAGGCGCGAGATACGCGAGCGTATTTTTATACGCCACGTGTCTCGCAACGCGGTAGATGCTGTGCATACGGCTACCCGCCAGGGTGGGATGATGTGAGCTTTTTTTACGTTCACTTTTGAGTGTGGATTTTTCTTCACGTTTCTTCGCCGTTTTAGTCATTCATTTGTCCTCTCTTTTCGGCCTAAGATTACGGTCGGGATTACAGTGTATGATTATAGTACTATTTTTAAAACATCTCAAAATTAGTGTCCAGTTCCATCCCATCGCGGATTTAGGGTTGTCCGCTTACCTTGTAATCCAGGGTTGCCTGGTTTCTATCTTCGACGTAGCTGGAGCAAGACCATCGCTGGTCGCGGTTATACGAATGCGCCCGGGTGTACGAGTGGCCTTGATAATAATGAGTCCGCGGCCCTGCCACGCCGTGCGCTGCGGCTGCTGGAAACTCTCACGGCTTGATGGATCGTCATTGCCAACTGCTGCCAGCACCCCGGGTCCATCGATCTTGAAGCGCACCAGGTTGTCGGCGTTCAGTTGAATCCGACCCTCAGCATCCACAATTTCAAACGGTATATATGTCAGCGCCTGACCGTCGGCGGCCATGACAGTTCGCTCGGGGCGCAAGCGCAGGGCAACCGGTATGCCTGCCGTCTCAAGACTCCATTCCGAAACCGATATTCCATTGGTATATCCCACCGCTCTGAGAATCCCCGGCTGGTAGGGCACACCGAACTCGGCTCGGAACTGTTGCGCGCGGGTGGTTGGCCGCCGCCCCAGACTTTTACTATTCAGTAACAACTCGACTTCATCACACGACGAATAAACGCTCACCGTTAGATTTTTGCCTTCATATCCGAGCCAGGTCCAGCTCGCTTTTACATCGTCAAAACCCCAATCAAAACGCCTGACATGGCTGAATGACGGCTCGGGACAGCGCACAAATGCCGCTACGGCAGTATTCCCGAATAGAACGCCGCGATAGTACGACTGCGGACGCCGGAGTCCGGTAATGCTTATGTCTCCGCAATAAGCTACCGGCCAATAGACCGGGTAACCGAACCCGATCCAGCCAATTGACGATTCACCCAGGTAATCCCAGCCGGTCCAGACAAAGTCACCGATCACCCATGGGTAGTCCACCGCCGCCATCCAGTAATCGAAGGCCTGTGACGCGAATGACTCCGTGCCGATTATCACGCGCGCGGACTGGCGTTGGTGATCATCCACATACGCGTTTGTTGCATACTGATGCCCCTCGTTCCATTTGCGTGCATAGTTGTATCCCGCGACATCCAGAGCCGCGAAATATTCGTCTTTTTTCGGGTTGACGCCTTGAACGCCCGCCGTAACCGGACGGCTGGGATCAAGCGCGCGGGCATAACCCGCCAGCTGCCGCGCCGTTTCAAACACCGGTTCGGTATCGTTGCGCGGGATCTCGTTGCCGATGCTCCACAGAATGATGGACGGGTGATTGCGATCGCGCAGAATCATCGCCTCCAGATCGCGGCGCCACCATTCCTCGAAATACTGTGCGTAATCATTGCTTTTTTTGCCGTCTTTCCAGGCGTCAAATGCTTCATCGATGACCAGCACTCCCAACTCGTCACAGGCATTGAGAAACGCCTCGGAAGGCGGATTGTGCGAACACCGGATGGCATTGAATCCTGCCGCTTTGGTCAGACGAACACGCCGGTATTCAGCATCGGCATAGGCCGCGGCGCCCAGCGGGCCGTTGTCATGATGCATGCACGATCCCTTCAGCAGCATCGGCCGCCCGTTGAGTTTAAATCCATCTTTGGCGTCGAAGGAGAACGTGCGAATGCCAAATCGTTCGGTCACAATATCAACCACGCGGCCTGTGATAACTACGGCGGAAACTGCCGTGTACAGGTTCGGTGCATCAACCGACCAGAGTGCCGGACCGGTTATTGTGAATTGCTGATTGAATTCATTCGTGCCGGACACGGCAATGTCACGCGTGTTTCGGGCCGAAGCGACAAGCTTACCATCTGCATTCAGAATCTTTGTCCATAGCAGCACAGCAGCGTTGTTGTCAGACGCGTTGACAACCTTTGTATGCACCCGCACTGTCGCACGGCGATTGGTTATGGCATGCGCCGTGATATACGTTCCCCAGACCGGCACATACACCGCCCCGGTACGGATCAGGCAAACGGGACGATAGATTCCGGAGCCGGAGTACCAGCGGCTGTTCACCCCTTCGTTCTTCACCTTAACAGCGATCACGTTTTCTCCACCGGACTTGAGATATGGTGTCAGGTCATAGCCAAAGCTGGTATAGCCGTACGGGTGGTTGCCCAGGAAATGGCCGTTAATCCAAACGTCGGCATTCATATAGATGCCATCGAATTGAATGCGAATCCGTTCGTTCGTTTGCGCAGCCGGAACAGTGAAGTGCTTGCGGTACCATCCTGTCCCGCCAAGTGTGTAGCCCGCCGATGGACCGTTGGGGGCTTCAGTATCAAAGGGACCGGAGCGGGTGTGGGGCATTTGTTCCCGGAAAATCCCACCCCCGTAACCGCCATGGCGATACACCCGCACGGCGACAACGTCGGAGCCATCTCCTTTCACCAGTTCCGGCGGAACCGGGTAATAGCGGTCCTCGGTTGCCGCACCGCGAAAATCGGGCGGAAAGGAACCGGTACTGCCTACCATCTCGCCATTGACAAAAGTCTGGTCGGCATCCTTGACCCAGCCCACCGCCAGCGTGAATGGCTTGCCTTTCATTTCAGCCGGCACCTCGAACTTCCGCCGGTACCATCCGTAGGATTTCTCCTCCTTGTACCCTGAATGTTCTTCCCACGGAGCCGGCAGCTGAACTTCCTGCCAAGGGGAATCATCGAAGACGGGAGCCTTCCACGTCAGATCGTCACCCGTGCTAAACCGCCAGGTGCCTTTGGTAACCTCGAGCATCGGCCCGGAATCGGGAAGCGGTTCAAGATCCTCGATACTCCAATCATGCGGCAGATCCACTGTCCGCCATTGCGAATCGTCGAAGCCCGGCTTTTCAGCGCCGGATGCGTCGCCCTTCAAGAAGCGCCAGCCGAAATCAAATGACTGTGACCGGCCGGAAGCGTGCGATGCCGGCGTGCCTGAAACTTCTGCAGCAAAGAAAGAAGCTGCCAGGACCAACCCAAACGCCATGACAAACACCTGCCGTGCTCCGGCATACATAAACTGCGAGATTTTTCGTTGTGTTGTTTTCATAATCATTCTATGGCGTCGTGGCTTCCGCCTTTATACTTACGGCTGCTGGTATATTTTCATGTCTGACATCATACCCTTGAAATAATTCCCGTCCTGTCCCCGGGCTAGATAATTCGCATCAGCCCGAATGTCTTCAGGATAGAATGATACCGTATTCGTCGTGATTGCCTGGTCGTTTATCGTCAGCGTCGCTTCGCTGCCATTGATTCGTACTATCAGCTTGTACCACGCTCCCGGCGTCAACGCCGTTGCGGCTTCTACGCTCTGCTTCTCCCCGTTTCTCACCATCTCAAACGCCGCGCGGCCCGCCTCGTTCTTCGGGGTCAGGTACAGGCAATTTTCCGGATCACGCCCGAAATCAAAAATATGTTCTCCGGCCTTGTCTCCAAGCCATTTGACCCAGAGGCTGATATCGCAATTTCTGACATCCGACACATAGCGCGGCAACTCGACATACTGGTTCTTGTTGTTAAAGGCTAGTCCCATAACCCGGTCAGACGTCTCGATCCATTTGGGATTACCCCGGATTATGCCGTTGCCGGTTGCATACGTGTCTATCAGCAGCAGATTGTTGGGCTGGTCAAACGGGTACCGGACCAGCAATCCATCAAAATTCTCGGCCTTGTCACAGTCGTCACGGCTGACGTAGCCGGTAAAAATGCCGTGGGAAACTTCCGCATTCTCGTTGTCCTTGCTTTTGCGCAGAACCCGTCCCGGATTGCTCGCTCCGGTGAAACAGGCCGTACCGCCAACGTTGCAATCGGATATCGTGCACGAGCCACGCCCAACGGCATTCCCATACACATGCGCGTCGCCCTGCACTCTGGCATATTCGATTATCCGGGCATTACCGTCCACGCGCGCTTTTTCATAAATCCGGGCATAATCCCGCACATGCGCGTTGCCCGCTATGACAGCATTACCGGTAACATACGCGTGCCCGCTGACAATAGTATTATTGGATACAACCGCCTCGCCGCACACTACCGCCCAATCTTCAATCCGGGCATTGTCCGCAATCACCGCCTTGTCTAATACCCGCGCTTCGGGCCCGACATACGCGCTGTCAGCTACCGTTGCCGTTTTGGCTACAAAACCTCCGCCATTCGCGTGCGGAGCGCCTTTCTGCTCTGCCGCTCCGGTCACAAAGTCTTGTCCCGCGCCTTTCGGCAACGCTCCGGTTATCTTCACTTCATACGGAAAACGTTCCTGGGTACGGTAATCTTCTAAAAACCCAATGTGCTTGTATACATGCGGCGTTGCCGATACGACTAAGTATACCTGCTTCTCATCCGGCTGTAATGTCACCGAAACATCCCCGCTACTGACGGTATCGCCGAATCGTTCTTCTCCAGCATCGTTCACTACCACTATCGTCGCGCGCCAATCCGACTTCCGTGATTTATCAACTAATCCTTTGAATCTGACTTTGACTTTCTCAGCGTCAGGATACAGGGGAATAACATTATATCCGTTCTGATGGGGTGCGCCGGCATACGGCATAGCATACCAATCGTGCCGGTCTTTGATCGGTTCCAGTGCAGCCATCCAGCGCGCTAATCCGCGTTCGTTGCGGGCGGCCGCATTGTCAAGTGATGCTTTGTATTCTGTGCCGTATTCATACGATGAGAACGTAACATTGCGCTTGGCATAATCGCCGAACAGGTCCGACCATTCTTTTTTAGTCATCGGTTTCAACCGGATCATTTTGCTGACCGGGTCTTCATCCTGGTATGCCGCCCGTGTCAGCCACAGACTATTGATGAAGGGATAGCCGAATCCCTGCTTTTCCTTCAAATATTGCAGAAAAAGCCAGCCGCTGTATTGATGCCAGTTCACCGCCGTGCTCCAGTCGAACCGGCTCATGTCACAGTATAAATCCAGACTCATCGGCAAATGATTGGTCGGATTGACCTGTTGAGCCATAAACTGCGCGTGACACTCCCAGAACCAGCCGACATACTCGCTGTCGCGGAAATTGGCCGTCTCGCCCTGCGTGGCATGACCCAGTTCGTGAGCCGCGGCACCATTGCCCGGCCGCATTACACTCGGCGCCGCTACGAATACGCCATAGCCTTCCGTGTCCGGAAACCCGAACGCGTATCCTTCCAGAAACGGCTTCAAGCCCGTGCCGGTTATGTAAATATTTGCTTTGTATTTGTCTTTTTCAGACTTGACCAGCGGCAGGCCGACCTGGTCTTTATATATATCGCGCATGTGCTCGAAGTACGCCAGCGCGTTAGACGCATACTCAGCAGTGATGCCATATTTCTCGGTATTTTCATTGCCCCATTTCAAGGCGAAGTGTTCCGAAGTCGCCACATGTGGCACGTTCGATCCGCCGCGATCCTGAATGTATTGTGCCGCCTCGCGCAACTGATATTCTTCCGCCATGGCTGTCAGGCATACGCTTATCATAATCGCTGCCACAAATCCGCTTGCTGTTCTCATGTTCATACATCACCTCGTTTTACATGTTTCTTTATTATGTATGGAGGGTGGTCCGTCCCCGGCCACCACTTTGTTCACGTCTCATCTTTCTTACTCGTTCCCCGTTCCCGTCGGTGGCTCGGGACAGCCACCCTCCATCAGGTCTCGTTTCTTTCAGCTTCCATGCTCTGGAGGGTGGCCGTCCCCGGCCACCACCGCGCACATGCATCCGCCATCGGACCGATCCGTCCAATCCGTCCGATCCGTCCGATTTTTTTCTGCCAGTCCACCATTTGACGTCAAACGGCGGTTACTTCTTCACCTTCAGCCGCAAAACCTGTACCGACGACGCCGGGATCGTAAAGTTGAATTTCTTGCCCGCCCGTACTTCCCGCGCTTTTGGGCTGATCCGGTCCGGTTCATCTAAATCATTTATCGCTCCGCTGTCTCCGCTCATCA
>CAZCLS010000022.1:14512-17848 GCA_964499565.1 uncultured bacterium | reverse complement strand
ATCCGTGATATCCTTATCATTGCCTGATTCGGCAATACTATAGGAGTAGCGCGTGACGGCCTGAAGATCGTTGGTTGCGGTCAGTGCAAAATATTCTCTGACGGTCTGGCGATACTCATCAGTTTTCCGCATCAGTTTATACCAGTCCAGCAATTTATTATACGAATAAGCCGGATTTTGCGCGTTGAGATGGATATCGAGCTGCAGTTGATTAATCGCGTCATTGGTGCGGGCCATCGCGGCATACACAGTCGCCAGGTAACGCCGGATCTGGGATTCGACGCGGTTGTCGGGAAAATCAAGCAATAATTTTAAAATCGCGTTATACTGAAGCGCGGCCTTCTGCAGGTCACCCCGGGCGTTGTAGGCGATCGCGGCATTAAACAGCGCGTCATACATTGGTGCCCCTGCCTGCTCGCGATAATATCGATTGGCCAGCAGGTTATGGGTAATAGACTCGCTGATTTCGGGCGGGTCATACGACCAGTACAGGCATTCACCCAGGGCGCGATGCAGATAGGGATCGGCAGGAAAGAGGGAGACACCGCGGTTATAGACCGCAACGGCGGCGCGGACATCGCCGGCTTTGCGGTAGATGGTGCCTAAATCGCGAAACACGGTAGGATTCAGATAAGCGTCCTGCATCGTTATTATGCGTTCCAGCATAGCGGCCTGCAGCAGGTAAAAGTTGGTAGAGCCTTTGCGGGCGTCGCGCGAAGCGAAGTACACAGGCAGATTGCATGGAAGGCGCATATAATGCTGCAGCAATTCATTTTTGTAGGCGCCATAGGGCTGCGCGTTCCAGGCGAGGCGGGGGTCATCGAGAACGATCCAGATGCGGGCATACCCGGCCCGCAGAGTGGGGAACGATGATTCCAGGCGCTCCCGGGAAATTTTTTCAAAGACAAACCGGTTCGATGTTTCGCAGGTAAACAGGGTGTAATTCCCGTCGGGGTACAGCACGACGAGGCCGTCATCGGGCCGCATACACTGGCGCAGCATGGTCCAGGTTGCGTCGGCATCGGAGTGCCCGCTATCTCCGGCAGCGTACAGAAACGGGGGCGAAAGGGTGGCGGCGCAGCTCTCCCAGGCGGAAGACAGGCTGAATACGGCATCGACCCGCATGGATTGCAGGACCAGGATAATCAAACTGACGATGATAGGCAAAGCTGTATTCATGGTGTTACTCTTGTAAGACAAACGGCCTGACACTGACATGATGCAATTCGATAAAGCGCCAGTCGGTATCAATGGTTAGCCTGGTTTGTTCAGGAAGATGAAGCTGCTGAATCCGGTCGATGAGAGCGCCTGTTTTCGCGGCGTCACTACGCCGGCAGAGCTGATAGCCAAGGTCCAGATAATTATCAAGGAAGCGCGGATCGAGGCTGATACCCTGGTAGAATATGTTTGTGGCTTGATCGAATTCACCGAACTGGGCCAGAACGTTAGCACGGTAATTATAATACGCGCCGGTAGAACTGAAGGCGGAAACATGCTGATCAGCCCAGGCGTTCACGGCATCGAGTTCGGGTGGAATCCGATCCCGGTCAAGCAAGGTGAGGATACGGTAACGCCAATCGGTTTGCGTAGTTACGGTGTTAGTGTTGGCAGCGGTGTATTTCACCAGGTTGGAAAAAATATTGATAGCCTTGTCATAGCGGGAGAGCTGGAACTGCAGGAACGCGCCCTGGATAAAAACAGGGGCATAGGCCGGATAGGCCTTCATACCCAGGGAGAACACATCAGCTGCTTTTTGGTATTCGAGCCGGCAGCGGTATAACTGGGCCGCCTGAATATAGTACCAGCCGCCATTATCGAAGTTCGCGCCGGCCCGTTCCAGGAGGGTTGCTATAACCGGTTCGCGGATATCAGTCTGCAGCTGCTTTTCAATATACCTGAGAAGGCGCTGATAACGGCTGTCGGTTGCCCGCACGTCACGTTGTTCATGGGGCAGTCCGGCGAGGCAGGCATTGGCACGCTCGTAATATTCAAAAGCTCGCACGGGCATATCCAGGGTAATATATTGGTTGGCGCTTTCGAGCAGCCAGGAGAGGCGTTCAAATCCGGAGGTGGCAGCCGCGGCGCATTCATCATACATAGAGAACAAGGCCTGGTAATTTTTGCCGGCTTCGTAGAGCTGGATAAGGCGCTCGCGCGCCGGTTGACGGCGCTTGAGCGGGAAGCGTTCATCCAGGTTATGCTTTTCCCACTCCGCAGCCGCGATGTACTGGCGGCCGTCACGCAGGATATTGGAAATATAGGCGTTGCACTGGGCTTCCCAGAACAGGCATTGATTAATCCACTGTTCACTCGCGCCGGAGGCCAGGGCTTTTTCATACTGCGCCCGGGCAGACTTTTTCAGGAGCTGGAATTGGTTGGTTATATAGGATATGTCATATAGTTGGCGTTCGAGCAGAATCGCGGCAAACCAGGCATCAAAGTATGGCCGGTTGTATTGGTTGGTGTAGGCTGCGCAGGCCTGCATGTTATAGTGCACCGCGCGTGATATGTCTGGTTTGGACCGGGTCATTTCCATTTTCGCGGCAAGGCGGAGCAAAGACGGATCGGACGGATATATCCGGCGGGCGTCATGCAGAATCCGGGTGCCCCAGGTATAATTCGAGAGAGCCACGGCGCGCGAAAGAAAGGCGGAGAAGAGTACCGCGCAGCGTCCGGCCGCGGCGTCATCCGGGCCGCAAGTGCGGGACATGAATTCCGCCATGGGAGCGTACGTTTCCAGGGAGTAGTTTGTGATACCGGACTCCCAGAAGCGAAGCAGCCGGATCAGGGCGCTGTTCCTGACGCGCGCCCTGGCCGCGGATAGCGAGTCAGGCGAAACGTACGCCAGGTCGGCCGTCGCGCGCCCGTCCTTCAGCGTTTCGATCAGAAACGTGTCGGGTGCGCAGGCATACCAGGCATACAGCGGCGCGGCCGGCTGGGGTGAATCGGGCCCTGTCCGGGACACCCGGGAAAATGTTTTCAGCAGAGCGGGCCAATCACATTCTGCCGCGGGAATCGCCTGTATAACCGGCACGCTGAAACGGTAACACCAGAGATAATAGCCGGAAAGCAGGACCGGCAGTTCAGACAGATCCGGGCCCGTAATCCAGAATGACGCGGGAGAATATGAGCGTATATATTTCTGGAGAACCGTGGCGCTAAGGGTAGATGTGATGGTAACCGGAGCGACACAATCATGGCTGATGTACGGGGCCAGATAGCGTGTGGCGGTCCGGGCGGAAAGGGCGTTGCTGCAGACCACCAGGACCGGGGTTTCCGGAGTAACGTTCGCCTGCAGGAACGCAGCCGGCGCGGAAAGATCTTCTGAAGCGCGCA
>CAZCLS010000022.1:4233-14412 GCA_964499565.1 uncultured bacterium | reverse complement strand
GCTGCCGGCGGCAACAAACAGCAGGCGGGCACTCAGCGGTGTCCAGGCCCACAAGCGGATACAAGCCGCGATAGCCGGCCAGGCGGGCGAATCGAACGAGCCGGGATGATACAGCAGCGCCGTTTCGGAGCTGGTAAAACCGTGCATCAGCGCGCCGGCCAGGCGCAGGGCGCAGCCGGTGAGAACCGCGGCCAGGAAAAGCAGTACCGGCCAGCGCGAACCAGCCGGGCTGTCCGGCGGTGGAGAGCAGGAGCGTTGAGCAGCGGCATTGGTCATAAGGCTTGCGGCGCGGGAGTGTGAACAGGTTTGGCCGGGCGTGAAACGATGAGTTCACCCAGGGTTGTAAACACAGCCACTGAACACAGCAGGTGAAAAGGGGCGGAAAAGACGGCATAACGCTGCTGGAAAAGATACAATGAACTGAGGAGCAGCAGGCACAGCGCGCCGACGAAGCGCGAGCGGGGGAGTCGATGAGAAATGGCTGCGTAGGCGGTCAGCCCGGCATACACCAGGGGCAGAACCGCAGCGACCCAGGCCGCGGGCGAGTCTGATGAACGCATAAACAGAATCCAGCGGCTGAATTCATTATAATCGATAAAAACATTAACGGACTTTCTGATAAAAAAAAGAAACGGAATGAACAGCATAATAGCCGTAGAATAGGTGAAACAGACATTTAGAATTTCTTTGTTATGGACAGGAGTGAACATGACGCGGGGTTTCGCGAATAAGGCATGACGGATGGTATCGACCAGGTTGTGGCGCAGCGCGGAGCGGGGAGCGGAGAACATCGGCAACAAGAGCAGCAGGGCCACAAAAACGGGAACGAGCAGCAGGGAGAGCAGAAAAATCGCACTGATGGATATAGCGGTAAGGGGAATTGACAGGAAAAACGCGGCACAGATAATACCTATGAAAAATGCAACAAACCAAATGCAAACCGCAGAAACGAGCAGAAGATTGCCGATGGATTCCTTCTGCATCTGTTCGGAGCCGTAGGAGCGGTGATGGTGGTGGTGGTGAACGGTTGCGGTGGACGGGACATGGCGGGGAGAATCCTGCGGAATATATTTGCGGACCAGCAGTGTTGCCAGCAGGACCAGAAACCAGCTTTGCAGAACAATCGGTTCGGCAAAAACCCGGTTGCTGAACAGGAGCAGATTCGCGGCGCACCACATGGCCCAGTAGAAGAGTGAATTGTATTTAACGGCGTACAGGAAAACTTCCCAGTTGAGAAGCACAATACAGATAAATAAAGCGAAAGGGCCCCAGAACGCGGGGGGCATGCAGGCCAGCACAAGAGCCGCAGCCATGCCGGTTACAGAATTGAGGCACAGCCGGCCGATCCGGAAGAGCCAGAACACAGCCAGAATAACAGCGATGGAATCGATATAGCGCATCGCGACCGGCTGGGTGACACTGCCGCTTTTAATCAGCACGAACAGGATGGCCTGGTTCAGAAAATCATAATCATGCGATGCGGCCTGGAGCAAGGCGCCGCTGAAGTTCTGCTGTTCAGCGTAGGCAACAATCGTGCCGCCCCGTTCGAGATCACTCAACTGAAGCGGTCGCTGAACATAGAGGTGGCATTGAAAGACGGCGATGGCCAGCGCGACTAACAGGCCTGTCCAAACCGCGCATTGTTTCACAACGGTACCGGGCATGTCAATTCTCCCGTGTGAATTCTAGATGAGAAATTGATAGATTGCGGTCCCAACCGTTTACCTGGTCGTAGATATCATTGGTAAATTCAATCATTATGTCGGAGGGAACATCGCTGACGATCGTGGAGAAGCGGTAGGCCTTAAAAGCCCGATTGGTGGAAAGCACCTGGAAATCATACAGGGAAGAACCGATCCAGCAGCGCACTTTGCAGGTCGGATCGAAGCCGCGTTCGCGGGCTGCCGCCAGAGCGGTGCCGTCGTCGCGGGCATAGATGGCAACGCTATAGCGGCCGGGAATAAGCCAGACTTTCCCGGCAATCAGTTGATTATAGACAATGGTCAAATGTCCGGGATACGTGATCACCGCTTTTTCGGTATCATGCGGAATCAGCCAGCCGGCGACAGGCATGCGCAGGCCCTTGAAGACGGGTTTGGATTGCTGGAGCGCCCTGGCTTTGAAGTAGAGCGCGTTGGCATGATTGGAAACACAATGCAGATACTCATCAAAAAAAGTCGAGGCCTGGGCACGGCTGCCGGCGTGCAGATTGAGCAGGCCGGCAATGTAATACAGGGAAGGATCCGGTTCGGGCTGTTTCAGGCGCGCGCTGATAGAACTTATGGCCTGTGTAAACGAGCGCGTGAAAGCAAAGGACTCCGGCAGGGCTTCCAGCTCGCGCAGAGCGGCCGGATAGCGCTGCTGTTCCAGGGCGCTCTGCAATGCCGCTTCGAGCAGAGAATCACGCGGATAGTCCTGGGCCTTGCTCAAAAGTTCGGCGGATTTTTTGTGTTCCTGGCGGCCGGCATAATAGCCGGCATCATATACCAGAGCGGCTTCGCTGGAGTTGAGAGAAAAGACGCGCAGCACGTTTTCACGTGTGTCTTCGGGCGAGCGCCGGACCGAAAGCATAAACTGATTCGCGTTCGGAATCCTGGCCAGCGTATACGCTTCGTACGCCCGCGCGCCGCCGGCCAGCGTGGCAAACGCGCTGAATACAAGAAAACCGTAGACCATGATGTTATACTGGCGGGTGGAAAAATCATTGTCGCTTTGCAAGCCGCGCGTAATCAGCAGATAGAGAACGACGCCGTCCAGCAGTTTTGTCCCGCGCAGAACCGTGAACAACGGGGTTTGGATTTTTTCGGCGGTAAACAGAATTTCCAACACCAGCAGCACAATCGAAATGCAGCAGACAATGCCGATACAGTACAGCTCTATGCGGGTAACATTCTTTCTCCAGGCCGAAAAGCGGGTGTCGCTGGTTATAACCGGCAGGAGCCAAAGCAGAAAGGCGCTGTAAATCAGCAGAGCGGATATGACGCGGTACAGGCTGATCGTGGTGGAAGCAATCACGCTGTTGACGTTCGGGTCGAGGGCGTAGATGAGATAGACATATGCCCCGGCCAGAAAAGCCCGGCGGATATACTGGTCGCTGAAGGTAAGCGGTGCGGACAGGAAGACAATCGTAACGACGACACCCAGAATAAAAATCCTGAGATATTCCATCAGCGACAGTGAAAAGCAAAAGAAACAGGATACTACCAGCAGCACTGCCAGCAGTATCATCAGAATATTCTGGATGCGCGTGAAGGTCATAATACCGAGATCCCGGCGGCGCCCTCAGCGGAGCGGATTATCCCTGCGTTTTTTCGGAACGTTTTTTGCGTATTTTCGGCCCTTTCTCATCACCCTGCCGGCGATAGGCGTATTCATAGGCGTACCGATAGTAATTGTAATAATAATAATCGTAATAGCTGGCGCGATAGATATTGACATTGTTCAATACCACGCCGAAGATATTACTGCCGACTTTGCGCAGGGTATCGATACCGCGTTTGACGACATCACGATGTGAATGGCCGCCATGGACGGAGAAAATAACGCCATCCGCCAGCCGGGCCAGTATGGCTGAATCGGTTACGGCGATAACCGGCGGCGTGTCGTATATGACGCGGTCGAAATTCCGGCCTACGTACTCCATCAGCTCTTTCAGACGCGGATGATTGAGCAGTTCCACCGGATTGGGAGGTATCGGTCCGGAGGGGATCAAAAACAGGCCTTCAGTCGCGGTCGGGTGAATGATCTCCTCACAGCTGGCGTTGCCGATCAGGAAATTGCTCAGCCCTTTGATATTCTGGTCCATCGCAAACAGCTTGCGCAGGCGCGGACGGCGCATATCGGCATCGACCAGCAGGGTTTTATCACCGGACTTGGCCATAACCTGGGCGATATTGACACTGGTAGTAGTTTTCCCCTCGCCGGGGCCGGCGCTGGTCAACACCATCTGGCGAATCGGCTTGCCGGAGGAAAAAAGGATGTTGGTGCGGATCGCGCGGTAATTTTCAGCGATGGCGCCTTTAGGCTGCATTTCGACAATGCCTTCGACCGGGATTTTTTCGCGGCTGTCGAGCGAGGGAATCAGGCCGATAAAAGGCACGCGCAAAAATGATTCAACATCTGTCGGCGTTTTTATCGTATCGTCCAGGTATTCCAGGATAAACGATGTGCTTATGCCGATTATCAATCCCAGCAGAAAGCCGAACGCCAGGTTCAGGATCAGTTTGGGCCGGGCGGGTGATGAGGGCACTTCGGCTTCGTCAATTATGGTTATATTCTGCGGATTGAAATCCTTGGTCATAGTAACCTGGGTATACAGGCGCAGGAGATTCTGATATTCGTTGCGGGCGGTCTGCACTTTCATTTCGAGCATATTAGCCTCAGCCTGGAATTTATCCAGGTTGGTCATGCGATTTTTTTCGCGGGAAATGACCGCCTGTAAATCCTTGATTTTTTTATTTGCGGCAGATAGAGCGGCATCATCAAGCGAGCCTGCATTCTTCTGCGCGCTCAGCTCGCTGATCTGTGATTCTGCATTGCGGATGGTGGCTTGCGCCGTGCTGATGATTGTGGTAAGCTGGTCGATATTGTTCGTGAATTTAAATGCCTGCAACTCCTTTTCCTTGGCAAGAATATCCTGCTCCTGTATGCTCGTGCGGGTTTTAAACCATTCGGTATACCCTTCTACCGTTTCCACCCGGCGCTTGATCGTTTCGCTGATATACATGTTCGCGTGCGTGTTGGCGTAAATCTGGGCCAGCTGTTTATTCTCATCTTCAACGACCAGGAACAGGAGCTGGCTGCGCAGCTCAGGATTGACATCAATCTTTCTGAGAAAAGCGGAAACGGCGCCTTCAGCCGATGTAATGCCCTCGGGCTTGAAGGGATTGCCGTTCTTTTTCAGCTCCTCCAGTGTCGCTTTTGCAAGACTGCGGCTTTTGAACAGTTTGATCTGGGTCTGGAAATAATCGAAATCCTGGTTGTTTTCCAGGTAAAGATTATTAATGTTGGGAAATGGATTGGCCGATTGACGCTCGATCCGCAACATGACGCGGGCCTGGAAAACTTTCTGCGCGGCAAACGAGTACAATACCGCGATACCGGTTGTAATAACCGTTATGATAATAATCAGGGGCGCGTATTTCAACAGAATACGGCTGTAAACCCTGAAATCCCGTTGTGTCCCCATGGCCGGAGACGTTTCGGTACTCATGCTGTCAGATGCCATGCAAATCCTCAGTTTGGGTTGTTAAACATGTATATTCAATATCTGCGCGGGAGTATCACAGCACAGCGACCGCAGGCAGGCGGCCCCGAAGTGCTTATAGATATATCCACAGGCTTTTTCATACCAGACATAATGTTCTACGCGATGGGCGTCTGAACTGAGAATGTCGATCAGGCGCTGTTTAAGCAGTTTCGCGCTCAGCTTTGCGGCCTGGCTCCCGTGCGCTTTGAACAGGCTGGCGGCATCGAGCTGGAGCAGTGCTCCCCTCTGGCGCAGCTCACACGCGAAGGATGGATCACGCGCCAGCAGAGCGCTGCGTTCCGGATGTGCGATCACCGGCTGGATGCCGGCGGACATAAGGTAGAACAATCCTTCTAATACAGTGCCGCGAGTAAGGTTTTCCGCCAGTTCAATCAGAAGGTACTGCTTGCCGCCCTCATACTGCAGGCTCGCGTTGCTTTTGCATTCCTCGATATGGCGGTCGGTAAAGCTGACTTCACGACCGCTGAATATGGTTACCTGGCATTCAGCCGCTTCCAGCGCGGCGCGAAGTTCTGCCGTCCGGGATTGAATGATCGCCGGTTCCGGCGTGAACACGGCGTTGTAATGCGGGGTGGCCGCAATATGGGTTATACCGGCCGCTGCCGCCCGCCGCACCAGGCTCACCGCGCTCTCAAGGCTGCGAACGCCGTCGTCCAGGCCGGGCAGGATATGGGTATGAATATCAATGAGCGGGTGTGAAACGGAACGGATATCGAACGAAGTTCGGGTTAAAATGTTCCACAAGTGCTTCACGTATACTCCGTCAGGATCTGGTCACTGGATTATAATAAGCCGAGAGCAAACAGCATGGCGGCTTTCTGCGCGTGCCGGCGGTTTTCAGCCTGGTCGAAAACGACCGAACGTGGACTGTCGATAACCTCATCGGTGATTTCCTCTCCGCGATGGGCGGGGAGGCAATGCAGGACAATAGCGTCCGGGGCGCCGGCCAGTAATGTGCTGTTCAGCTGATACTGCCGGAAATCGTGCCGGCGCTGTTCGGTTTCTTTTTCCTGGCCCATGCTGGTCCAGACATCGGTATAGACGGCATCGGCACCGGCAACCGCCGAAACCGGGTCGTGCTCGACAGCAAATGCTGCCTGCCTGCCGGCGCCGATACGATTGGCCTGCTCCAGAACGGCTGCGTCGGGTTCATATCCGGCCGGGCATGCGACCGTGACCGACACGCCGGTCATCGCGGCCGCCAACATCAGGCTGTGACAGACGTTATTACCGTCGCCGATATAGGTCAGTCGCAATCCCTGCAGCCGTTTTTTGTGCTCGAGCAGGGTGACGATATCAGCCAGTGCCTGGCAGGGATGTTCCCGATCGCTCAAAGCGTTTATAACGGGAATCGTGGCGCAGCGGGCAAATTCTTCAAGCAGGGCATGCCGGTACACCCGCAGGCAGGCGATCGTGACATTGCGCGAAAGGTAGGCGGCAACATCTTTGGTCGCTTCGCGTTTGCCCATCTGAATCTCGTCGGGCCGCAACACCAGCGCCCGTCCGCCCAGTTCGCACATGGCCAGTTCGAAACTGACCCTGGTACGCAAACTGGGCTTCTCAAATATAATGGCCAGCGTATGGCCGCGCAGGGTATCCGATTCGGGAGCCTGCTTCAATGCCAGGCTTGTTTCCAGTATGCGCTGGAGTGCCGCGGCGGGGATGTCCGTCATCGATAAAATCGAGTGATAATGAGCCGTATGGGCGCTAAGATCTGCTGTCATCAATGGTTGTATTGTTCTGATTATTGTAAAGATTTGATATTATAACGTATATGTTTCGAAATTGCAATTGGATATTTTAGCTGAATTTTCGTATAATTGGGCATTATGAAATGGATTCGAGACATAATTGCCGGCCTTGACGCCTATGTTCCGGGTAAACAGGTTGACACGCCGGTTGTCAAGCTGAACGCGAACGAAAATCCGTATCCGCCTTCTCCGGCTGTATTAGCCGTGATAGCCCGCTGCGGAACCGAGCTCTGCCGCCTGTATCCCGACGCGCTCGCGACACGCCTGCGGCAGACCGCCGCTGAACAGTATGGCGTCGATCCCGCCCGGGTCATTGCCGGCAATGGCAGTGATGATATATTGACGATGATCATGCGCGCGTTTCTTGACCCCGGCGACCGGATTGCCGTGGTGGATCCGACCTACACGCTGTACCAGACGCTGGCGGCAATGCAGGATGCCGTCACGGATGTTTACCCCCTGGATGAATCGTTCGGGCTGCCGGACGCGTTTTTCGACGCGCGGGCCAAGCTGACCCTGCTGCCCAATCCAAACGCCCAGACCGGCACGCTCTTCAGCCGGGAGCAGATCATGCGCCTGTGCGAAACGCGTGGCGGCCTGGTCGTGATTGACGAAGCCTATGCGCCCTTCGCCGGAGCGACCGTGATCGACCTGCTGCCGCACTTTGAAAACCTGATTGTCACCCGCACGCTTTCCAAGTCGCATTCCCTGGCCGGGCTGCGGGTGGGATTCGGTCTGGCCGCGCCGGAAATTATCAGCGCCCTGATGAAAGTCAAGGATTCCTATAATGTCAACGCGATCAGCCAGGCCGCGGGCATAGCCGCCCTGCGGGATGAGGCCTATACGCGCCGGACCGTACAGGCCATTCGCTCAACGCTGACCGATTTCACAGCCGCGCTGCGGCAGCGGGATTGGCAGGTACTGGATTCATCAGCCAATTTTGTGCTGTGTAAACCGCCGGGCGGGTCCGCGGCGGAAATCGTGAAACTGCTTGAAACCCGGGGCTGCCTTGTGCGCTATTTTGATACGCCCCGGCTGGCTCCCTATATCAGAATTTCAATCGGTACCGACCAGCAGATGCAGGAATTACTGCACTGCATAGATCAGTACTGCATGCACTTATTAACTCCGTAACAACAGGCGGTCATCATGCGTGTATCATCAGCAGGCATGGGTATAGTCGCAGGTTCCCTTCTTGGTATCGCCGTGATAGTTCTTTTTGTACTTTTGGCCCTGACGAAGTACACGATTGCGGGCACTATCCAGGTGGATACGGGTGCGTATGTCAGTCCCGCGTGTAACATCAACGTTGATCTTATTCTGGCCTCAGTCGATCAGGACCTGGCCAGGCTGACAGATCAGTTTCAGGCCTACCGGTCGGAGAAGATGACCCAGGCCGTGGCGCGTCTGGCGGTTGAGATGGAAACGAAGCTGGCTGAAACCATCGCCAAAACCCCGGCCACTTCTACCGTCGCTGCGGGGTTGAGCATAGAACATGTTATCGATGAAAGTCTCGAGACAGGCGAATCCGCTCCGAAAACCGTCGTTGAAACGGAGCTTATGGCTATTCTGAAAGAGCCGGCGGCAGCGGATGAAAAAGAAGAAATACAATCCCGCGTGGATAAGTATCTGCGCTACGCCTTGTATTGCCGCGAGATGATTGACAACTGTTCCGTCGGCAATATGTTCTACCGCAAAGGAGCTGAATTCTGGGAGGAAAAAGTGGCCGCTCTGAAAGAGAAAGGCCGTCTCGTGTATGATGATGCGACCGTGAATTACAGCACTGACTGGGAACGTTACACCGGCCTGGGCGACGAACCGGTCCAGGAAGTCAGCCGTACCGTGCGCATCGATCCCGCTGAGTTAGCCGCGGCGGAAGAGGCCCTGGGTGAATCAGGTCCGGCTGTAAAACCGGCTGCAAGTGGTGAAAAGCCGAAACCGCCCGCTATCGGCAAACTTGTCTCAACCAATGCTATTGCGGCACAGGCAACCGAACTCGAGCGGGTGCTGAAGGACCAGTATCAGTACGGTCTGCGCGAATCGCTGAAGCTGCTCAGGGATAAAACAATCATGAGTGTTCAGACCGACGCGGAAGGCGCATTCAGTTTTAAAGGCGATGAAATTCAACCGGGTGATTACGTTGTGTACGCGATTTACGATGTACTCAGCGCTGAGGGCGAACCGGTCGAATTCATGTGGTTCGAGCCGGTCAAGATTTCGTTGCGCCGCTTTGCCTTTAACAAGGCCACGGTCGTGACGCTGAACGAGCTCAATCAGCATAAACCTACCTTTCAGTCTGTGTATCTGCCTGGCCGGGATGAATTGTATCTGCAGTTGATGGATGAACTGGAAAAAAAACGTAAAAGCATTGAATCGGCGCCATAACCATTGCCGGACGGCGCTCATTATCACTCGAACAGCACGGAAACCTTATGGGACGGACTGCCACGCGCGAACGCGCTACGAATGAAACGACTATTTCACTGAAACTTGACCTGGACGGCTCGGGACGCTACGCGATTACCACGGGCATTCCCTTTCTCGATCATATGTTGAACCTGTTTGCCGCTCATTCTCTGTGCGACCTTGAAATCACGGCCGCGGGCGATACGCACATAGATGATCATCACACGGTCGAAGATATCGGGTTATGCCTGGGAGACGCGTTTGCGGCCGCGATGGGAGAAAAAAAGGGCATGGTTCGTTACGGCTTCTTCATTCTGCCGATGGATGAAGCCCTGGCGGAAGTGGCGCTTGATTTTTCGGGCAGACCGTATCTGGCCTGGAATGTCGCCTGGGAGCAGGAGAAAATCAAAAGTTTCGATGTTAGCCTGGTAGAGGAGTTCTGGCGCGCTTTTGCCATGCGCGCCCTCTGCACCATGCACATCTGCGTGCGCTCCGGTAAGGATGCCCACCATGTCTGCGAGGCGATCTTCAAGTCCGCCGCGCGCGCTGTCGATGCGGCTGTCCGCTTGGATTCGCGCCGCGCGGGAGTGCCCAGCACCAAGGGAACCCTGACCCAATGAATTCGTTTACGCGCATTACCAACCGCGCTCTTAACAATCTTCCCATATCCCGCGAAGATGCCCTTTCTTTAGTGCATGTGCCGTTCCATGACCTGCTGCATGCCGCCCACCAGATTCGCTATACCTTTCTGGG
>CAZCLS010000022.1:0-4133 GCA_964499565.1 uncultured bacterium | reverse complement strand
CGGCAGAGATGTCGAGGCGGATATTGCCATGATCAGAGACCTGGGCCTTGAAGCGGTTTGCGGGCAGCGCTGATCCCGCGGCACCCGGCTGAATAACCGCGAACTCCGGCTATGACTTCGTCTATCACTTCACATATTCTGATTACCGGCGCCGCCGGCGGACTGGGCTGCGCCTGTGCCCGGGCTTTTGCCGCTCCCGGTGTCCTGGCCGGCCTGCAGTACTGCCGCAGCCGCGAAAAAGCTGCAATGCTTGAAGCCGATCTGCTCGGTCGCGGCGCGACACCGTACCTGATCCAGGCGGATTTTTCCAATCTCGATGCGGCCGGCATTGTCGCGGATGACGTTCAAAGCCGGGCGGAAATTCTGGATGTGGTCATCCTGAATGCCGGTATCGCTCCCAATGCCCTGATTGTACGGACAAACGAAAACCTGTGGGATTGCGTCTTCGCCGTCAATTACCAGACTCCGGTACGGTTGTGCCGTCTGCTGGCCGAATCTTGTCTCAGGGACGGCAGTCATGTGGTGATCGTCGGCTCGCTGGCGGGCCTGCGTGGCCGCAAAGGCGCTGCCGCCTATGCCGCGTCCAAAGCCGCGATCACCGGGTTCGCGGTCGATGCTGCCCGCCAGTTCGGGCCGCGGGGCATCTGCGTTAACGCCGTTCTTCCCGGCTGGCTGGAAACACCGATGACATCCGCACTGCCGCCCGATCAGTGGAAAACCAGTGTTGCTGAAAATACACTTGGCCGGCCGGCTACATGCGCGGAGATCGCCGCGTTTATCAAAAACCTGACTTCATGCCGGCATATTTCAGGTCAGGTACTGGGCCTGGATAGTAGATCGTGGTGAGCCGAGGGCAGATGGATGATGGTTGATGGATGATGGTTGATGGCAGAGGGCAGAGGACCGAACCTCCCCCTGCACCAGGGGGACCGAGGGGGTATCCTCCCAGCCACACAACCACCCAGCCTCATCTTCAAATGGGTCGATGTCCGATGTCCGTGGGCTGTGGGCCGTGAGCCGTGAACCGTGATGTTGGCTTGGGGTTTGATAGCTTGGGTTTGCGGAATAGATCACCGTTTAGGGACAAACGGTGACTACTTCGATCACCGATTACCGATCACCGATGGCCGCGGGCGAGTGAGAAACGAGCGAGACGGTGGATCTTGTTCAGTTGTCCGTTAAAACGTGAGAGGCACGTAGCACCTGCTGCTCCGAAGCGGGTGGCTTTGAATTGATAATTGAAAAGATTATGTATGAACATTGACACTGAACTGAGCGAATGGCTGACGCAGCGAGACGGTGCTGGATTGCGCCGCGTGTTAACTACGGTGGAAGCTCGCCGCGGCATGGAATACCGCGTAAACGGCCGCTGGTACGTGTCGTTCTGCAGTAATGATTATCTGGGACTGGCGGATGACGACTGCACCCGGCAGGGAGCGCGTGACGCGCTGGAGCAGTGGGGCTGCGGAGCGGGAGCCTCACGACTGGTGTCCGGAGACCTGGGGATAATCAGAGAGCTCGAAACCGAACTGGCCGCCTGGAAACAAACTGAAGCGGCCCTCGTGTATCCCAGCGGCTACATGGCCAATATCGGTGTTATCTCCGCCCTGGCCGGACCGGGTGACACGGTATTCATAGACCGGCTGGCACACGCGTCTTTAGTTGACGGGACACGGCTTTCACGGGCAAGACTGCGCGTTTTTCCGCATAATGATTTCGAACGCCTCGACACATTGCTGGGAAACGTTTCGGCGCGGCGGACGATAGTCATTACCGAATCGGTATTTTCGATGGATGGCGATACCGCGCCGCTGCGGGCTCTGAGCATGGTGTGCAAAAAGCATGGCGCCCTGCTGATGGTGGATGAAGCGCACGCGCTGGGAGTGTATGGAGGCGGGCGCGGCCTGGTGAATGCCGAGGGGCTATCCGGGAAGATCGATGTTCTTGTCGGCACATTAAGCAAAGCGATCGGGAGTCAGGGCGGTTTTGCAGCCGGCTCGCGGCAGCTGTGTGATTATCTCGTAAACACTTCCCGTTCATTTATATACACGACTGGAATCAACCCTGCTGCAGCAGGCGCGGCTATAGCGGCACTACGCTGTTTGAAGAATGATTCCACACGAATTGATAAATTATGGTATAATATTTCCCGATTTCGTTCACAAGTTTCTGACTTGCGGATAATGGGACAAGGACCGATCTGTCCGGTAATGACAGGAACCGCTCAAGCCGCCTGCACACGTGCCCGGCTTTTGGCGGAAGAGGGATATCTTGCGCCCGCAATCAGGCCCCCGACGGTTCCTGAAGGCGGCGCACGGATGCGTGTTACGCTTTCAGCCCTGCATTCACCGGAGCAGATAGACCGCTTTGCCCGCGTACTTATAGATACTGCTAACAGGTAATAGTACTGATCGATGGAAGAAAATCATACGACATATCAGCCGCATCAGCAAACAGACGCACAAAGCGTGGCCTCCCCGTCGTTTGCGCGGAAGCTGTTCCGCGGCTTGATGCAGTTCATCTCAATGCGGATCATGAACACCTACCTGTTCAGAACAGTTGGCGTTACGTTTCTGATGTCGTTGGTCGTCGTGACTTTCATGATGCTCATGGGCAGCCTGGTTCAGATTGTTGAACTGATTTTTAAGAAATTCAGCGTCTTGAGCATCCTCAGTTTTCTGGCGGTAAGTCTGCCGTCGGTTATCTGCTACTCGCTTCCGTTTTCGATGGCCGGCGCCACGTTGCTGGTCTTCAGCCGGCTTTCCGCCGACGGGGAAATTACCGCCATGAAAGCCAACGGCATCAGCATCTACAGAATCGCCACACCCCCGATTATTCTGAGTATCCTGGTAGGGCTGGTCGCTGTTTTTGCCTACAGTAACATTTTGCCCCGGGCCCATTATCATCAGAAAAACATTATTGCCGGTTACGAAATTGAAGACCCCAGCACCCTGATTGAAACCGGCTCATGGATTCCCATGGGTCAGTATCGCCTGTTTATTGAAGACCGCGAGGGCAAGAACCTGCACAATGTGCAGCTAGTGGAAGATTTGCCGGATGGCCGTAACCGCCGGATTAACGCCCGCAGCGGTATTATCCGCTACAACCGGCTTCAAAATCAAATCCAGTTTGAAATGTATGATGTCGTGTCCGAAGAACGCAGCAATAGTCAAACCAACTCGTTCCTGCGCATGAGCGCCGGGCGGGTAGACATGTATATCGACATGAGCAAACGCATTAAAAAAGCCCAGTCCGAACTGGACAAAGTACAGAAAGACGCCAAAGACCAGACCAGTGCCGAACTGCAGGAACAAATCGCGTTCAACGAGCTGAAACTGGTTAAAGCCGCCTGCCGGCAATTGTCCGAGTTCAGAGAACTGTCACAATCGAACCGCATGGCATTTGTCAATGGCTTAAGCGAGGCTGAGAAAACCCGGCTTGTAAAAAAAATGTACGCGACAGTGCAAACCGACCGGCTGCGATGGCGGCAACTCCAGAAACAACCGGTCTGGCATAGTTTCCTCAAAGAAAAAAATCTCAAATCACGCGAAGCCCACGACTTTCTGGTCTCCCGCCCCGCGGAAGAGGGATTAGATACGTTCTTAAAGAAGCTTGCCGAGCGCGAGGGTGCCGGCGGCCCGATTGCCACGCTGCTTACGGAATGGTATGAAAACTGGCCCCAGGACTTCGATAATGCCCTCGAATACCGCAGCCGCTTTAAAACTGAAATTAATTACCGCCTCTCGTACGCACTGGCCAGTATCGCTTTTGCTATTATCGGCATCCCCCTCGGTATCCGCGCCCACCGCAGTGAAAAAACAATCGGCTTCCTGATCTGCCTCGCGTTGATCGCAGTCCATTACGCTCTCGTCATCCTGGTATATCAGTTCAGACAAAATTATACAATCTATCCCTACCTGCTGGTCTGGATCCCAGACCTTATTTTTGTTGTAACCGGCTTATTTCTGATGTGGCGTAATCACACCTATTCATGATGAAAAGATCAATTATACGATTAGTCATTTTTCACAGCGCGATATTACTAATGCTCTTCCTGCTGGAAGTCACATTCGCGCGGCCGTATAATTCTTTCTTTCATTGGTTGAAAAAAAGTTCCACGACTAAAATTGAAA
>CAZCLS010000021.1:7557-17853 GCA_964499565.1 uncultured bacterium | reverse complement strand
TCGTTTGAAACGATCCAGTCCGGGCAATATCCGTATGTCACGAAAGTGTATGTCGTTGCGCGCACCGGCACATTGAAAAATTCCAAAGTGGCTGCGTTGCGGAAATGGCTGCTGTCATCTGAAGGCCAGAGCGTCGTTCGTGAAAGCGGTTATGTGCCTTTGAAGGGTATGGGAGCGGATGCAAGAAAGGTTAAGTAGTCTAATTCCGGTGTAAACACCACTCAATCAGTCCAGTCAAATAACAAAGACCTTGATTCCCTCCTTAAATCCGGGACACTTTCACCGAAAAATCGACTATAATAATGAGCATAATTGTTTTTTAATGGATTTCTCCAGGGAACAGAGCGTATTAGTAAGGATTTAAAACATAAAAATGATATGCAATTGGTGGCGGATTGCCTGAAAGGTGAAGAGAAGGCATGGATGTCGTTGCTGGCTATGTGTAAGAAAATATGCCACCGGGAAATCATCATGAATCATGAATATCATAAATATGACCAAGCATTATCGGATTTTATTTTAGAACTTCTGGGATCAAGCGATGGAAATCCCGGAGTATTGAGACGGTATAATGGGAGCGGGAGTTTGTGCATGTATCTTACCGCAGTTTTCCGATACATGCTGATCGACTATAATCGCAGGAAATCAAACAAGGACCGGGAAAAACTGCTGCCGGAAGAATACATTGACTTGTCCGGCGTAGGAAGTAATGAGATTGAAGAAGTCCAGCAACGAGAGGAGAGTGGCATTATAAAAAACGCTCTGAAACAACTTGATGTAGCTGAGCGCACATTAATCGAGTTGTATTATTACAATGATTTGTCAATCCGTGAAATCGGGAAAATTGTCGGCATAAGCAAGTCGACTGTTGCACGATCATTGCGTAGAACACTCGACACGTTAGAAAAATTACTTTCAGGCAAACTCGATTGAAGCGAAGGAAATATTTGATGAAATCACAAAAAGTTGAAAAGATATTACAAGAGTATTTCCGGCAACTCCGGGAACGTTCTGTAAAGAATAAGTATCATACTGAAATAGATTTCAATATTGTTGCAGCATATCTCGATAATGATGACAGTGCTAAGACGAAAGAGCATATTGCTGAATTAATGCAAAAGAATCCTGAACTGCTCAACGTTATCCGACCGGTTCCCCCATTTCTTATATCACAATACTTTTCATTCGGTATCAAGAGATATGCGCCATATTATTTGACAGCTGCGGCAATGTTGTTGATATTGTTTGGCGTATGGGCGAGTTTACATAGAAATTTACTTCCAATACCAGCAACCTTGTCTGAAATCAACATTAAAACAATATCGGATGAAAAAAAAGTAATAAAAGAATATCAGACAAGAATTGAATTCAGTAATACAGACCGCGGAAAAACAAGGGAATATTACCGTGAAGATAGCAGGAATAATGGTGGCGGGGAATCTTCACTGATAATTATAAAAACACATTCATGACAGGGAGATAGTATGAATACGATCGTAAAGTTGCTTGTTGCAGGTGTTATTACCTCAATTGTTATTGTCCCAATAGTAATAAAGGCCGAACAGTCGAACGGTGAGAAAGAATTAAACAAAATAATTACAACAACAATTCTTCCGACATTTCGAACAAAAGCTGTTCTATCACTGGAAGAAGTAGTTGCTCAATTACAGGAGGAAATCGACACTGTTGTCATGAAGCGCATACCGGCACGAGTAGAATTACACGCCTCAAAAGAAACGTGTGAAAGGAAGGTAACGTTCGAGATGCGTAATGTAACCATCGCACAAATTATTACAGCTATTTGCGAATCTCAGAAGTTACAATGGCGGATTAAGGAAGTCGTGCCAATTGACTCAGCGGGGGACCCGAAAAAGTTTCTGATTGAATTATATGATAGAACGGAACACTATACAATAAATCCCAATTTTGCTACTAGACTGCAATTATACAGGATATTCAATACAGCACATGCTGAAACAAGGAAATATGTGGCGAACATTATGGATTATTGTGACGAGAATCATGTTTTGTCAACAGTTGGTCCAGCATTTGGACTTGAAGCAGTTTGTTTTAATGAAATCATGGCATCCGATCTTAGCTGGATATATACTACTAATATTCACAAAAAAGTTTTTTCCAAAGAGGCCGAAACTGAATTCGTGGTCTGTCCTGTTCCCGCCAAGCTAAGGAACAGCCACTTTTGGTATCAGGTTTATGTATCTGATAATCAAGGGTATGGAATGTATCCGTATAACCATGGCAGGGCGGTACAGCAAACGAGCGATGGCACTGTTACGATTGAGTGTATATTAACGGGTGAAACAGCTTGCATCCGGATATATTTTCTGCGACCGGATATCATCGAACTCATGAATATCTCAGAAAAACCGGTGAGTCTGAAAAACTGGCGTCTTATTAGTAATACCGGAATTGCAGTCGAACCGGTTTTAACCATACAAAGCGCGCAACGGTACAATCCGATAGTAAACAGGCAATACATTGATGAGAATCCGGTAATCAAACCGGGCGGTTATTTTTATCTGACAAGCAATCGTGAGATTTTTGCTCGTGAATATGGAGATGGTGATCCGGAATGGGGCTCAACAAGCAGCGAACTACTTCCCGTAGTTGAAATTCCGGAAACAAATATGGTTAGCATGGCGCGATATCCAATATGTGCAATGTCTAACGACCAAATATATATAAAAGGAGTATTGTGGGAAACAAACATTATGCAGGGAGAAATAGTATTTATAGAAAAAGACAATACTATTGTTTTCGGTGCGGAAATACTTTCAAATTATACCCGGTCTATAATCATCTCAGACAGCACCATGCTGAAAGAAATCATGCCGGGAGACGCGCTGTGTCTGTATGGCCTGCCGAGGAAGGGAGGACTGATAAGTCTAACGATGCAGAATGAATACCGGCAAGTTACTACACGAACAACATGTTTTCAAAATTGGGTTGATGATAACAGTGAAGGAACCAGTGCGCAATTATATCCTGGATTGGATGTTTGGTTTCGTTCTGAACAACCGACATTTGGCGGCAGTAATGAAAAAGCCCTGAATACGTGCTTGGAAGTTAATCCTGCAATAACTGTCAGGAACGATCAGATAGAATCGATTGAAGAATTAGAATGCATTCTTTTTCCTGAAGACATACAACAGGTAGCGGGAGGAGATATTTCGCGGGAGCAACCAATTATAAACACAATGAAAAAGCACATGACGTTGAAAGAAATCAGGCTGGAAGCTGAATCACCAGGAGCACACAAGCGGGGTTGGAACCCGGCCTTTGCGAAAGCTGCGAGCAACTCGGTTGTTAACACCATATACGGTGACCAGGTTAATTGGATGACCAATCAGTGGGCTGGTCAGACTATTAAAGTTCTTTCCGGCATTTTGAAAGGAGAAAGCTTTCCCATTACAGGAAACGGATGTAACACCATTAGGATCGCTGGTCTTTCGACTGAACACGAGAAAGAATTCACAATACACAAGGGAGACGAAATAAGTTTAGGACCAGGCTATTCGACTCCTCTGTATTATTCACGGACGAATAATGATACAGGAGAATGGGAGTGGTGTTCCGCGGATATCACTCCTGGCTATTATCATGTATATCTGAAAGGATTGAATGATTCAATCAGAACCACTGAATTTATTGAGGAGAATTTTAATGCTGATATGACCGTTCTATTATATAATTTCAGCTCGAATACATATGACGAACTTTGTCTGGACATACCGCAAAATGATCTCAGGATGCAGCAGATGCATCGAATACAATATGCAAAGAATGACATTGCGTATTGTGGAATTATTACATCTGATTATATAGGTCCGAACGGAACTGTTCGGGTACGCATCATACCACGGGAAACAAAATACTGGCATGGTTCCTGGTGTGCCTGGTTTGACAGTCTGCACCTGGTGCCGATGGAAAGCGAGTAAAACAGAGTTTTCAAAACCGGCCTTATCCGCCGAAAGCCGAACAGGTCAAGACCGGCTACCATTGAGTTATCAGGGTTCAGGGGTTAGGGGTTAGAATAACATCACTCCCCACGGACGGACGCAAGGACCGTCCCTGCAATCACTCCATTTGGTCGGACACGCGGATCCGCCCCTACACATCACTCCACTTCTCCCTGAACCCTGACAACTCCATCATCCATCAACCATCAACCATCATCCATCTGTCTCTGCTTCTGCATTGCCGCTTTCAACGGCGATCTCGAACGCTTCAGGATGCATTTCCTCTTCATGGCTTGAGAATATGTCCATCTGCAGGCCTTCCTGAGATTCCCAGGTAAAGTTCCCGATAAACACTTCGTTCTGATCGTTCTTTTCGAGCAGCAGGGTAGTGGATTCGCGCATCGCGTCCGTTACACCATCCATTTCAGGCGTAGCCACGACAAGATTGACACTGAGCCGAGCGGCAAAGCGCAGGAGTTCGTCGCGGCGGGCAGCGTCGATACCGTAAAAGGCTTCATCGAACAGCAGCAGGCGCAGGCGGGAACCGATCTGATTATAGAGCAGAGCGCTCATAGCCATGATCAGCAGATAGTTCGGCACAGCCTGTTCTCCGCCGGAGCCCAGGCGCCGGATTTCGTTGGTGAGTTCGATACCGTCCTCAGCGCCGACGGTTTTGATATGGAGCTGGTAATCGAACCAGTGGCGATAATCCAGGAATTTGGGCAAGGTGCCGTCGGGCTGAATCCGGAGTTGTTCCAGACGGGCTTCGAAGAACGTTTTGAGCTGGCGCTGGGATTCGGGATCGATAGCGCCGGCGCGGCGGACGATCCCGAAAACCTGACGATATTCAGCTTTAACGCGCTGGGTAAACTTATACTGGGCGCGGCCGAAGGTAAGGCCGGCGAGCATATGATTAACGGCATCGAGGCTTTCACGCAGGCGGTAAAGGTCGCGTGTATATTGATTAGAAAGGTCGCCCAGGATAGTTTTTTCGAGAAGTTTCCGGCGATTTTCGTTGACGACGCTATCTAATTTTTCAACCTGCTCGTTCAGACGGTCGAACAGGGCCTGAACCAATTCTCCATTCTGGTCGCGGAGTTCATTGGCATCCTCGTTATAGGCAAAGGCATATTTAGTCCAGAGCAGATCATGATGGAGGAGACCGCCGCGGCCCTTATGACCTTCTTCATCGAGGCCGACGAGGCTGCCGATTTCACGGTTGATAATACGTTCGTGCTCACGGATAAGATCATTAAGTTTTGACGGTTTCATCGCGGCGCCTTCGCACAGATCATTGACATAGTGTTCCAGGTCCTCGCGATGTTCGAGCGGAATCAGAGCGCGCAGGCGTTCACGCTGGGATGAAAGCTGGGATTCAAACTCCAGGCGGCGGGCATCAAGTTCCTGGGCCTGTTGTCTGGCAACGTCCAGACGCTCACTGTGGCGGGCAATAACTTCCTGCTGCCGGTCGCGTTCCCGTTCCAGGTTTACCACCTGGCCTTTAAGGGTATCGATCTGTTTGCGAACATCACCGGTTGCCTGCAGCTTGTCGTCGGCTTTAATTCCCTGAATCTGCTGAACAAACTGATCGATCTGTTTCTGGATACGAGTCGCTATGTTTTTAAGGCGGGTAACCCGGTCGGTAACTTCGGCGTATTGGTTCTGAGTATTTTCTAGTTGTTGAATGCGATGGGTAATCAGCCAGGGAGAGATACGTTCTTCAATAGAGGAGCGGACAACCTGACAATTCTGTTCAGCTTCGAGGAGTTCATCGCGGCGGGAGGCGACATCATCGATCTTGGCTTCAAGTTCCGCGAGGCGGGCCCGGCGTTCATTATGGCGGATTTCGAGGGCTTTCTCGCGGCGCACGCTACCCAACAGACCACGGGAAGCCTGATTGAGTCGGCGAAAGGCGCAGCCGGAGTAGGCAATGCCGTCCAGAGAAATCCAGGCAGCGCCTTTGCCTTTGCCGGCTAAATCGGCAACCGAAACCGATCCAAGATTCCGTTCCAGAAATGTTTTGACAAGGGGATTGCCCTGCGAGTCTAACCAGGTACAGGCCGCGTTTTCGACCAGGGAGGCAGGCATTGGTATGGCGAGCGCTTTTGTATCGGCAACGAAAACATTCACATGCCGTTCACAGGCGATCGACACGATCGTATCAAGATGTTCGGGACTGACAAAGACCGTGCCGAGAACAGCCTCGCCCATATAAGCCTCAAGAACATCCATCAGCTTAGGTGGAGTATTCGGTCTGAAATCGACGAGGCGGTAGAGAGGATTCCAATCAATATTTTTGCTGTCGAGTTCCGCGGCGAACTCGGCATACCCTGGGACATCGGGTAAAAACTCGACCGAAGGCCCGGCTCCGACAGTTTGTTGTTCCAGTTCAGTTTTAGCCCGTTCCAGTTCCTTGGCGCGCATAGTCAGCGGTTGCTGGGTTTCGCGCACACGCGCGATCAACGAGTCGATTTCACGCATAAGCAGGTTTTGCAGTCGACGGAGTTCATCCGTATCTGGCACCTGGTCTTCACGAATGCCGCGAAACATTTCGCGCAAGGCACCCAGGCGCGATTCGAGTGATTTGGTGCCGATCCCGGCGGGCAGTTCGGGCAGAGTGATGCGGTCAAGCGTGCGCAATTGCGTTTGGAGAGCCTCATCGACATCCTGTTTGGCTTTCTGACGCTCACGATTGAGCGCCTGTTTACGGGATGATTCCGCTTCGATTTCGGCGGTACGGGCTTTAACTTCTTCTTCCGCGCGCAATTTTTCCTGTTCCAGGCGTTCAACTTCTTCGAATAACCGGCCGGTATCGCCGATACGAAGTTCGGTTAGAAGCATGCGCGTTCGTTCAAGCTGAGGGATAACCGTTTCGAGGCGTGATTTGGCGTCGGCGATAGCCTGTTCATTACGGTGGATAGCGCGTTGAATCTGGGTCGCTTCACGGTCGATGCTTTCATAGCCGAAGCGCAGCTGCAGATATTTACAGCGTTCGATACCTTCCCTGGCATTTTTGATCCGGTCCAGGACCAGCAACGCTTCACTGAGCAAATCTTTTTCCTGGCGCAGACCCTTCAAATCCAGTTCGATTTTATCGAGGCTCTGAAGGGTTGATTCAATATCCTGGAAAACCTGGTGGTCGGGAGAGGGTAGAAGAAAGGCGAAAAGGCCTTCAAAATCACGCGCTTTGACGACTAAGTCTTTATAGGATTTACTGGCTTTAAGCAGTTCGGCCACACGTTCAAAATTCGAGCGGCCGCCGAAAAATCTATTAGCAACCTGGGTGCGGTAGCGACCGATATCATAGACATGAGCGCGGCCAATCAGCTCGATCAGTTCACGTTTATCGACGGGACGATAGGCGGGGTGACCGCCGGAAGAGTCATCAACTTTAATAGTGAGGGGAATATCTTTCAAGGAATCTTCGACAATAAAGCCCCAGACTTCGGGACGTTGGTCGATACTCTGCACAAAGGCGCCGACACCAAGGGTGAGAACATGATGTGATTTGAGGTGATAGACTTCCAGGGCGACATAGCCGACGGCACCGGTATCGCGGCCGATGCGGCCGGTTTCAAAATCATGTTTGAGGAGCACCCCGGCAAGGGTACGGCCCGATTCGGAGCGTGCGCCGACAACGGTGGCGGCATTGTACATGAGTTGTTGGCCACCGGTCAAAGCCAGGTGAATGGCATCAACAATCGTAGTTTTGCCCGTGCCGTTATTACCCATCAGGAACAGGCTGCCGTGGATATCAATCGTTTCATCATTGAAGTTATGAAAATTGATCAACCTGAGGCGCCGGACCTGGTAACCAGAGAAATAGTCTGAATGCTGTTCTTCCATAATAAGGGTAGTGAGTAAAATATTAAAAAAAAAGCCAAACAGGTTATTCTATCGCGGCAGCATCCGATGCAGTCGCGGTGAAGGGAATATCATCCTCATCGTCATCCGTTTCTTCAGTGACGGGACGCGAGTCGGTATATAGTTTCATAACCTCTTTGAAGGTCAGGATATCGGGACGATAGCAATGGATACCGGGCAGGAATTCATACATCACGTGTTCGCGCATGCCGGCCGGCAAGGTTTCATCGCGGGCGGCATCCTCTTTTTCGACTTGCTCGATAAAGCGGTAGCGGATAAGTTTAGGGAAAACGGTGCGGCAGGAGTCAAGGATGACACGGTCCATGGGATGGTCATCTCCGAGTTCTTCGACGCAGCGGTCTATACAATACTGTACGAAGTCAGCCAGGAGGAAGCGGACATTACGGTCGTCATCATAACTGATATTCAAATCCCGCATCAGTTTTTCATAATATTCAATCAGGAGCATAAAGACGGTACACTCATCCCGGCGGGTAAGGTCGAACAAGTCGCGCTGGCTTGGGCGCAGGGCGTCATTATGCTGTTGGGGTTTAATGACCCGGGCCACCTGTCGGTCGACATAGAGTTCCCAACCGAAATAGTGGGAAAAGAACTGTTCAAAGTCGTCCTGATTCACACGAAGATAGCCAAACAGGTCGGGGTCGTCAGTATTGTAAAAGAAAGGAGATTCAATCAAAATATTGAGCAGAGCCCGGACATTATGAATATTCATATGGCCGAGAGATCGGTCTGCGCCTTCAATGAATTGGTCGGTAGGCATTATTATTGTTTCCTTTTTTCCAGTTTAAAGTCGGGACTCGAAAACGACCAGGTATCGCCGGTGAAGGCAACCGACTGCTGATGAGCAGAATCAGGCCGATCGATTTTAAAAGGCAGGTCCCTGCGTTCGCGCACGCGGCCCAGGAGATATTTTTTGACGGCATCCAGATAATGGCGAACATCTTCGGGGGATTCCAGGGTAACTTCTGAAACGTGCTGGGCTTTTTCGTCTTTCAGAAGGACGTGGTTAATAAAATCAGCCAGGCGCATGATGCGGGCTTTGTCCAGTTCGCGTTTAAGTTCGAGGGTGCCTTGTTTGGGAAGCAGAATATTACCGCGGAAAGGCGGCCGGGCCAATCGGCGGCGCCAGTAGGTTGGCCGCGGAGGCGCTGCGCGCCGGGAGGGGGTTCCCCCCCCGGCATCATTGAACTGATGACCACTGCCGTACAGTTCTTCGATAAAAACGATCAGGTCTTCCACCGGAATGGTATCACCGTGCAGCAGCTCCTTGGTCCGGCGTCTGAGGGCCTGGATTCGGATATTGCGGCGGCGGATATCTTCCAGGTGCTGACGGATTTTTCTGACAAGAACCCGCACCTGTTCATTCACGCGCTGGCACAATTCGGAAAAGGTGCCTTCGGGGGAGAAAAATGGTACCGTATCGGCTAATATTTCTTCGGTGGAACGTAATTGATTGACCCAGGGACCGGAGAGGGGATTGGCCAGGAAATGAGCCCGGGTCGCTTCATGGGCTTCATCGAGCATTTCACGTTCAGGACCGATTTCCCATCGTCTGAGGACATGGAACAGTTCCGGCCCGAGTTTTGCGACTCGCTGCAGATACTGATTGACGTAGCGATCGAGCCAGTCAATAATTTCGGGTAGAGACTCGAGTTGAAAAGGGGACGTATTGAACGTAGCGATACGAGCGCCGAACTCGGTAATTTCATTGGAAATCAGACGGCATTTGTTGTCTATGTCGACAAAACAGCGAGCCAGGCGGCGCAAGTCGTCTTCGGAAAGAGTAGTAACCTTATTGCGCAATTGTTCGGCCTTGTCGAGCTGCTCTTCAATGTAAATCAAATGGTCCTGGTCGAGCAGGACGCGGTTTAATTCATAGGGAGAGCGCAGAGTGCCGAGGCTATCGAGCAGGCTGCGGGTTTCATCACTGAGGCGGTACAGAAATTTCTGGAGCCGGCGGTCGGAAATTCGCTGCAGCTGGTAGGGTTCGAGGCGGCGTTCAAGGTTGCCCCAGGCCACCAGCTGGTCCATATCGGCCCGGAACATGCCCAAGGTGTAATCCCCCAGAGTATATTCTTCTATTCTGGGCTGAACGGCATCAAAAATATCATTATGATACTTTTCAATTTCGTGGGCCTGGCGACGCAGGTAGAGAAAATAGAGAATCGAAGCATAGACGTTCCGCCGCTCAGCGGAGAGGAACGAATAATGAGCGGAAGAGACATGCGCCAGAAACGGCGGTTCGGGAGCCAAGTCGCGAAACAACTCCGGTTGCGGGGCAAGAAACCCGTCCAGACTATAATCTGTACCGAATTCAGACATGAGCGTATAAACCAAATTGATAACAAAACAGCAATAAAAACAAGATATTGTATCAAATGGTCTCATAAAGTTCAATATATACACAAATCCCTAAATCCGCGATGGGATG
>CAZCLS010000021.1:0-7457 GCA_964499565.1 uncultured bacterium | reverse complement strand
CCGCATCAGATTGCTGCATGCTGAATCTTGTTGCATCACAAACTTTGAAATGCTACAATTTTCAGCACGTTCATTAAATGTAAAATAGAAAGTGAGAATGAATATTCCCAAGGTGGAAAACCACAGAATAATTGTAAAGACACACAGTCCGAAAGCCACCATAATACTGTTTGTGTTGCTAACGTTGCTTTTTTCCGTAATATTCTGGTATTTACTAGCACGGCTTGCTCCGGAGAAGGAAAATGCTAACCGGTTAATGATATACACGATCGCCGCCATGTGGAGTCCGGGCATAGCGGCAGTGCTTACGCGTTTACTATACCAACACAATCTTAAAGGATTAGGACTTTGGCCGGTACGGGCACTCTGGTTGGTCCCGGGAATGCTGATACCGGTACTTGCCGGACTTTTAATGTTCGGCACGGCCTGGGTCTTCGGTATTGCCCCCCTGGACACATCACACCTCAGCACCATATTTTCATTATCGTTCATCCCAACATTCTTTTATCTGCTGAGTTTCAATTGTTTTGCCGCATTTGGAGAAGAACTTGGCTGGCGAGGATTGTTAGTGCCCGAGCTCTCACGCTGCATGGGATTTACCCGGATGGCGCTGATATCCGGTGTGATATGGACAGCCTGGCATTTTCCACTCATCATGTTCGGCACATATCACGGAAGCGGCAGCCTGTGGTATTCTTTGGCCGTATTCATCCCTTCAGTCATGGGGGCGAGTGTTATCCTGGCCTGGTTGCGTCTGGCATCGGGAAGCGTGTGGGTAGCTGTACTGTATCATGGATTCTGGAATTACTTCATCCAGCAGTTTTATCCGTACCTGACAGGTAAAACCGCTGCGGGAGAAACGATGCTGGGAGAGTTCGGATGGTTTGCGCCTATTGTATACATAGTGTTGGCCTTGATCTTCTGGCGTTTCAGGCAACGACTTGGAAACGGAACTACGTGATATGAAGAAAAAACCAAAAGTGTTACTGCAGATCAGCTGCAGTGAATTATTCGACGCAGTATCGGAAGGTGTCGTTGTAATAGACCAGAACCTGGCTATCACGGCCTGGAACAGTGCCATGGTTCACCTGACAGGATATTCGGCGGAAGAAGCAGTTGGCCAGACGGTCAACTGGCTTAACTTTGATGATTGCCGTTCAACCGGGAACCGGAAAATTGAAGAATGCGATTTGTTTGCCGGCGGAAGCGGTCACACGAGTGAATGCAGCCTGGTGGCAAGGGATGGCAGCAGTATAGCGGTTATTCGCAAAGGACGGGCTTTGCATGATGCGGAAGGGACGATGGTCGGTGCGGTACTGACATTGATAGACATGCGCGAAGTAGACAAGCTGCGGCGTGAATTGATTGCCGCGCGGAAGCAGGAGGATCTGCAGGCTGGAATAAACACACTGGTGGGGCGGCATAAATCGATGCTCGAGTTATACCGACTCATCCGTTTAGCGGCGGAAAGTGAAGCGACGGTTCTCCTGCTGGGAGAAAGCGGGACGGGTAAAGAACTTGCTGCCGAATCAATTCATATCAACAGCCACAGAAAAAGCAAACCGTATATCCGGGTTAATTGCAGCGCGCTGAGCGAACATGTGCTGGAAAGTGAATTGTTCGGGCATGTGAAAGGTGCATTTACGGGAGCATATACCAGCCGCACAGGGCGATTCGAGGCGGCCGAAGGCGGCACGATTCTGTTGGATGAAATCGGCGACATAACGCCTGCCGTACAAGTCAAGCTCCTTCGGGTAATTCAGGAAAAAACGATAGAACGGGTGGGGGAATCGCAAACCAGGACCGTTGATGTCAGAATAATCACAGCAACAAATAAAAACCTGGAAAAACTGGTACAAACAGGAAAATTTCGGGAAGATCTGTATTATCGGTTAAAAGTGTTAACGATACGTGTGCCCGCATTGCGAGAACATGCCCGGGACATACCATTGATAGCAGACCATTTTATCCGTAAATTCGCTCGCAAGACGGGAAAAAGAATTACCGGGCTCAGTCCAGAAGCAACACGTATATGCATGACGTATTCCTGGCCGGGCAATGTCCGCGAACTGGAAAACGCGATAGAGCACGCCTTTGTTGTGTGCCGGACGGACACAATAGGTATAGAGGACCTGCCTCAAGAACTGTTCAGGAGCCGGCAGCATAATACAGAGAAGAGTCCAAGCGACAGTGCAACCCCGGCAAGCCACAGAATAAAAACGGATCGCGAACAACTGTTGACATTGCTGCGCGATTGTGAATGGAACAAAGCCGAAGCAGCCCGGCGGCTTGGGATAAGCAGGACAGCGGTCTGGAAATGGATGAAAAAGCATAAAATCCCTCTTTCCCCGGAATAGCATACTTCCGATCAAAAAGCACATTTCCGTGCGATCAAAACGATACATATACAGACACTAAACTGCTCAAAAAACGATCCTGGGGTCAGGTCTTGAATCAGTCCGTAGAATCATAAGATGATGTATATCAGCAACATACAATAATTAAGGACTAAATCAAGACCTGACCCCAACGACATCTTTGACTCTTCAAAGGATAGCGGTGATCAGGGTAACGTTACCAATAACAAAAGTAACGTTACCTTTTGGGCGCTGTTCAAATAAAAATTTTATAAGTTATTGATTATGTATAACATAAAAAAATGGCATGGGGTATGCTCTTAACAATTAGAATATATAACTGGTAGATTTTTAAATTATAACTCAAGGAAAAAGACAATGATCCAGGAACAGAATAAACCAGAACAATATATGCAAGAGCAAACACACTGTAAACCGGGCAGGATTTTTGTTTTCATTGGCGGGATGGTCAGTGGAATAGTCCTGGCTGGCATCGGCATGTGGCTGGTTATGCCTGGAATGATGCTGGTAACCCATCAAAGCAGATTTGATACAGTAGAAGAAACATGCCGGCAACTCAAACTATCGATAGAAACAAACAAATGGCGGTGTTCGGGAATTCGCGATATCAACACAATGCTAACTAAACAGGGGCAGGCGCTGGAGCGGCAGGTACGGATTGTGGAGTTATGCAAAGCGGAATATGCAAGTGAGATTTTAGAAAACAATCCAGAGGTATCAACGCTGATGCCGTGTGCCTGGGGAGTATACGCCGGCAATGACGGCACGGTGTATATAACAGGAATGAACATGGGATTGATGGGTAAAATGTTTGGAGGAACTATTGCCCGGATAATGGGTGGTACGGTTGCCACGGAAGAGCGGAAGATGTTACGGAACGTCATACGTGATTAAGATTAATCATACTGTAAGGAGCAACAATGAAAACATCAACGATATCAACAATACTGATCAGTAGCGCGATACTGGCGGGAAGTATATCAGCACAGACGGTGGTAGAGATGCGTCCGGTTCCGGAACGAGCATCGGTAACATGCATGGAAACCGGTGATGACCAGCCCGTGATAGTCGAAGCGCAGCCGGATCCGGAGCGAGTGTCGGTAACCTGTATGGAAGCCGGTGATGACAAGCCCGTTATTGTCGATCCGCAGCCGGTACAGGAGAGAACAACAGTCACCTGTATGGAAGCAGGAGATGACACATGCGTTACAAATGAGCCGCAGCCGATTAAAGCGGGAACGTTCATAGAGTTTGATGAATAAGCACGGGGGTTCTGCTACTTGCAGATAGCATTAAATAAGTATATAATATAGCGGTTTTGGGGATGTAACCAGCCGTTTTAATTAAGAAAACAATAGTAAATAAGGGAGAATGCTTATGAAGTTGGGCCAGAGTATTGTTGAATTTTCAATTCGGCGTCCCAAACTGATAACAAGTACGATGGTTATAATGACCATAGTGCTGAGTCTGTTTATTGTAAAGATTAAGGTAGACACCGACCCGGAAAACATGCTGCCGAAAGATGAGGCGGTACGCGTATTCCATAATTTCATGAAAAAAGAACTCTCGCTGAACGATATGATCGTTGTGGGAGTAGTGGACAAAGCGCATAAACACGGTGTATTCAGTCCGGAAGCATTAAGCAATATATATGATCTGGCCACGTTTGCCAAAACCATTCGCTGGCAGGACCCGGACAATCCGAGCAACACTGAGGGAGTAGTAGAAGTGGACCTGCTTTCCCCCTCGACGGTTGACAATATCGAGCAGGGGGGAATCGGGGTAGTTAAATTCGAATGGCTGATGCAGAATCCACCGGGAACAATTGAAGATGCGTTAGCCATACGAGACAAGGCCTTGAAGATACCATTTCTGAATGGCACATTAGTCTCTGAAGACGGCAAAGCCGTAGCGTTATATATTCCAATTACATCGAAAGATATCAGTTATAAGGTATCACAAAAACTGAAAGAAAAGATCGCGGAATTTACAACGGGAGAGCAGTATTACATAACCGGCCTGCCGGTGGCGCAGGACACTTTCGGGGTGGAGATGTTTTACCAGATGGCAACATCGGCTCCACTGGCGATGCTGGTCATATTTCTACTGATGCTGTATTTTTTCCGCAAATTAGTATTGATTATTTCGCCCATGATAATTGCCATGGTCTCGGTACTGTGCACAATGGGCCTTTTGATCGGCATGGGGTATACCGTTCATATCATGAGTTCGATGATCCCGATCTTTATCATGCCGATTGCGGTATTAGACTCGATTCATATACTTTCTGAATTTTTTGATCGCTATCAACAAACCCGCGACCGCAAGTCAACGATACTAAAAGTCATGCAGGAACTGTTTACACCGATGCTGTATACCTCATTGACATCGGCAGCTGGATTCGCTTCATTAGCGCTGACACCGATACCGCCGGTGCAGGTATTCGGCATATTTGTCAGTATCGGCATCATGCTGGCCTGGGTACTGACCGTGACGTTTATACCGGCATATATCATGTTTATACCTCAGAAGAAACTCGAGGATTTCGGTGCCGGCGCGCATAAGGATATGGCGCCGTCGGCCATGACTCGCACGCTGCATTGGCTGGGAGCGTTTACCGTCCGACGGGCGAAAGTGATACTGGCCCTGTCGGTTGTTCTGGCAATTATTGCGGCTTACGGGATATCGTTGATACAGATAAATGACAATCCGATCAAATGGTTTACCAAATCTCATCCTATTCGCGTAGCAGACAAAGTATTGAACGACCATTTCGGCGGCACGTACATGGCGTATTTAGCGGTGGAACCTGACCGGCAGAAATTTGATCTAAAGGCATGGTACCGTGGCATAACGAACGCGTTGATAGAAGAATCGCACACACTGCAGACCGAGTATCCGGCTGCGCCGATGATAGCCACGCAGCTGATATCACGGTCAGCGTCCATTATTTCATTCGCGATGGACGAAGAGCAGGCCCTATCAAACCTGACCGTGTTTGCTAAAGCCGGCTCCGCCGCCGCCGCGGGCGACAAGTCCTATGCCTGGGATGAATATAGGTACTGGCTGGAAGCGAAAGAGCAGGCCGCCCGGGAAGTGTTCAAACAGCCCGCGGTGCTGAACTATTTAGAAGAGCTGCAGGCGCATCTGACCAATCACAGCAATGTCGGCAAAGCCAATTCGCTGGTTGACATTATAAAAACAGTGCACCGCGAATTATGGGGCAGCCCGGATAAGTTCGTGATACCGGACAAAGCGACCCAGGTAGCCGAGACACTGTTTCAGTACCAGAACAGTCACCGTCCACACGATTTGTGGCATTTTGTAACACCGGACTACCGAAAATCGAGTATCTGGCTGCAGTTGAAGAGCGGAGACAACAAAGACATGCTTTCAGTCGCCAGGGCGGCCAGTGAATTCATTGCAAATAATCCTCCGCCGATACCGCTCAAAACGCAATGGTTCGGGTTGACATACATCAACGTCGTCTGGCAGGAGAAAATGGTCAGCGGAATGCTGCAGGCGTTTCTGGGCAGCTTTTTAGTCGTGTTGTTCATGATGATCGTACTGTTCAGGTCGGCGTTATGGGGATTGTTGAGCATGATACCGCTTACAATCACTATCGGGCTTATATATGGCGCCGTCGGGTATATCGGCAAGGATTATGACATGCCGATCGCGGTTCTGTCATCACTGACACTAGGGTTAGCGATAGATTTCGCGATCCATTTCCTGGCCCGCAGCCGTAAGATAGTGGCCGAACAGGGATCATGGCGCGGATCAGCAGAAGAAGTGTTCGGCGAGCCCGCGCGGGCGATTACCCGCAATGTGATTGTCATCGCGGTAGGCTTCCTGCCGCTGCTGGCGGCGCCGCTAGTACCGTATAAAACCGTTGGTGTTTTTCTGGCGACAATTCTTGCGGTATCGGGTATCGGCACACTGTTTATTCTGCCGGCACTGATTACCGTGCTGGATAAATGGCTGTTTCCGCGCACGACAGACCGGGCTTTTGCCTGCAAATGCGGCACATGTACTATAGCAGGTTTTACGCTGGTAGCATTAGTCGCGGTGAATGTCCACCAGTTTCTTAACATGGGCTGGACGATATTATCATGGGTCAGTCTGATTGGCATAGTGGTAACGGCACTGATATGTCTGGTATCCAGCCGGAGGACATCATGTATCCCAATACCCACCGAGCCGGGTGAAACAAAAACTGAATCTGACACGTAACACAACGATTGTGAAATAACTGAATGAACAAGGAGACAATGATGAAGACTCTCTACCTTATACTACTGATAGCATTTCCGGCGATAGCATTCGCCGCGGAAGAACCGGCGAAGGAAACGGCCGCAAAAAAAGAAACAATAACAGTCGATCAGATCGTGGAAAAAGCGAACATAGCGTCCTATTATCTGGGCAAAAACGGGCGCGCCAAAACAAAAATGACAATCACCGACAACCAGGGCAGGAATCGCGAACGGGAATTCACAATACTGCGCCAGGATGAAAAGGACGGAGGAGACCAGAAATTCTACGTGTATTTCGAGAAGCCGGCGGATGTACGCCGGATGGTGTTCCTGGTATGGAAACACCCTAACAAAGATGACGACCGCTGGCTGTACATGCCGTCACTGGACTTGGTGAAGCGGATAGCGGCGGGAGACAAACGCACAAGTTTCGCGGGGTCTGATTTCTTTTATGAAGATGTATCGGGCCGGAGCCCGGAAGAAGACGAGCACAAGCTGATTGAAACAACAGACGCGTTCTACGTGCTTGACAACACGCCCAAAGACGCGGGCAACGTAGAGTTTTCACATTACAAAATGTATGTTGAAAAGGCACGGGGAACTTTTTTGCCTCTGAAGGTTATCTTTTATGACAAGAACGGCGATGAACATCGTATTATTGAAGCCCTCAAAGTGGATACCGTCCAGGGCAATCCGACGGTCACGAAGTCGCGGGTGAAGAATGTCAAGACCGGCAGTGCAACCGTTAATGTGATATCAGATGTTGAATATGATGTTGACGGTATTACTGACGACATATTTTCCGAACGTTATTTGAAGAAGATGC
>CAZCLS010000020.1:0-18120 GCA_964499565.1 uncultured bacterium | reverse complement strand
ACTGTCAAACACAACCACATCGTCAGCTAAAATGCGCATGACCGCGGAACCTTCCCGCGCCTCGCTGTCAATGCCGGCCCAGGCTTCAAACCGCTCCATTCCCGGCGGCACCGCAATCGTCAGAGCAGCCGGACCGGATGTGCCAATGCCATGTTCAAACGGTAAGCCGCCGATGTTGAGTGGCGCGCCGTAGCCATTACAATTCACGCAGATAATTCCTTCTGACTTTTCCGGTTTCACTTCGATTAGCCTGGCATACTGTTTCATGTGTATATACTCCATAGCGCTGCTGTGTTAATTAAACTCAGACAGTATACCCGCTATCAGCAAAAAATCCCATTAATCAGCGTAACACAATACCGGGCTTTTTGTAACATGCGGAAAATGCGCAATGCACTACCACGGGAACACGACTGCCATTCCTACGGCATGAGGGACACCGTAAAATCCATGTTTTCAGAATTAGCATCATTAACCGAACCACGGTCGACAAGAGCGGTAATTTCCGACCGGGCCAGTACTTTGTCACCTTTGATGCCTACAAACGTACCGTCACCGTCGGTGTCTTCCAGCGACTCAGCAATTACCCGGACCCGGTACTGATCGCTGTGGGTAGTTATCAGGTTACAGATTTTGGTGAAGATTTCCGGTGTCATTCCTTTCACGTCAAGAATATCGCCGATATTCTTATAGGGAAGCAGGGTGGAATTGCCGGTTTTATCTTTGCCGGCAACTATATTTCCGGCAATTTCGGTTGAAAAGCCCTGCAGCGCTTGAAGCACCCGCGGTAAGGCGGTATTGACATTGATCTTGCCGAATGAATATCCCGGAGACAGGTACGCGTAGTCGAACCAGGCAAAACCGGAACTGTCGGTGTGGTTCAGATTGTGGGCGGTCAAGCGGATGCGGATACCACCTTCAGGCGATATATGCCGCGGAAAGATCAGCCCGCAGAAGACACTGTCGGATTTTTCATATTGATGCCGGCCGGTATGTGATTCAGACCGGTAAACATCCCGCAATCCGGCCAGCCCGTTATCACTGGAATCGGGCAGGGGAACCGTTTCATAAATATGGTTTTCATAATTATACACATCGACTTCAATCTCGGCATTATGATTTTCTTCCAGGAACTCAGTCGTTTTTATCGAGTCATTCAAACCGGCTAAATACAACCCGTATGAGCTTCGCCGCAAACCTTTATTTTTCCATTCCCATTCTCCCTGATCGCCTTCCTGGCGTGTATAATACAGAGCGGAAGAATAGCCCGGTCCTACACAGAATGTGTCGCCCCGGCGTACCTGGAGCTGTTTCCTGCCCGGGCAGGAATACCCTTCAATTATTGCACTGTTCGGGGTATTATCAACGATGACATATGACTCCCCTTTCTGATCGCCCGTCATAATCCTGAGCAGCTGGGAGCGCCATATTCCCGGTTCCCAGTTAACATCAGAAGCCATACATTGGGTCGCATCGCCTTGTTTGACCGTTCCCTTGCCTGAACGCCAGCCGCTGATGTGGGCGCCGTCCTCTTCCGCTTCAAGCTTTACGCCGCTGACCGTAAAATATTGTACCAGGGACTTAAGAGCATCGGCACTCGGCTGACCTTTGCGTTTCATGCCGATATTCTCCCAATCCCCCGATTTGCGGACTTTCTGCAGCTCACCGGGTGAACTGAAATAGTTGTTTTTAACATGCGGCTTGATAAATGCAGCCCGCAGAAATGAACGGTTATGCCCCTGCTGCGGCATGCCGCCGAACGTAGGTTTTTCTGATTTTACCCAGGTATAATGAGTCGGATCAACTTTTTCGGTCGACCAGTTCAATTCTTCCGGTTCGGTCGATCCATATTCGATTGTCCGGGCCGCGATCTGGTTGTATTGGTTTTTCATGGTCATGGAAAGAAATCCGCCTTCACGCGGCATTCCGGTAACCAGGATCGTATCACCCGGCTGGATCATGTCTTTGGCGGTTCCGTCGTTACTCCACGAATAGGGAGTTTCAAGATAATTGCGTCCGTTCGCGCTGATTACTTTTCTGAGACCCATCGGCGAGTTCCGATCAGTCGGCTTGCGCGTGGTATGAATTTCAGCGAATTCATTCCTCATCTGGTTTTCCCGCCAGTTTGCCCCTTCCACATAAAGGAGCCAGGTCGTAACCTTGGAAATCTTGTACCTGACGCCCCAGAGTGTATCAAGCATTTCATAGCAGGGCGACTGCTCTTCTGCTGAATTTCCCCAGACCCCATCTTTGACACCGCCGTAATCATAATCGAAGATTGCCCGTTTATTGGTCAGGTAAAAATACCCGCCGGGTGGAATGACCGGATTGGGGTCGTCATACGCGCGGCGTAGTTTCGGGCTGAAATGCCGGCCGGACTTGATGACGCCCAACTGATCGGCATACGACCCTGTATTGATGACTACACGCCAGTTACGCAAGCTGATTGGTTTGTCTGATATATTAATCAACTCCACGATGTCAGGCCGCATCATGTATAGAAAGCGAATGACTGTTTTGTTCTTGTTTGCAATAGATGCCGGTGTGCCGTTCAGGCCATTGGCATATCCCGTATCGTTGCACGAGGTAAGAACAACATGAACATAATCACCGCGGGCCCGTACCGGCTTTCCTTCATTGTAGGCAAACCGCAGCAGGTCGATTGTATCTTCACCACGGGGCATTTGCAGTGTGCTTCCCTCAAGGTCTTCACGCGTAATCGTTTCTATCTCGGTGCGGGTATCCCGGGATGGATCGCCATCCATGTCCAGGTAGCGATTATATCCCTTCCAGGGAATGGTCTTGCCTTCCAGCGGGTAGCCGTAATCCCACATATTGCCTCTGAACGCCTGGTCACCGATATAGACATAGTAATATTGATTTTCAGGCGGTTTGATCCCGTCCATGGTTTCTACCGGCGCACAGAAATATTCAGTCTGGCCCGGAAACATGCACGAAACAGTTTGGCCGTGCCGCCACAGAGTATCGATCCAGACTACATTTGAAAGTGATGACTGCCCGGCTATTCCGGCAAGCAAAGCATACGTGTTCTCTTTGCTGTCATCGAATCCTACGGTCAGGGTATTCCTGCTATTGCTGATGACCGGGTAACGGATTCCTTTGCGTGGATCAGACGATACCTGCGCGCTCCGGCTGACAATCAACTGCGCATTTTTAAACTGATTCGGCAGCCAGCCTTTATTTTCTTTCAGAATTTTACGGAAACGTTTGTCAGCATCATTATACGTCGGCCACTTGCGCATCTCATCAAACAACTGTACCGTCGTGCTTCCGGGACTGTGCACGCGTTCTCCACTCTGAAGGCATGTCCCGCCGCTCCCACGCCCGCCGACAGACTTTATTTTCCAGCTGAATAAGGCATTTTTATTGTAAGGCGCATAAAATATATCAGAAAGATGATACCACCAGCCGAAACGGTGCACATGTATTTTTTTATCGGCATACATCGGGTCGTTCCATTCCGATTCAACCGCGTAACTGCCGTCGTTAGCCATTATTTCATTGAAACAGACTGCCTCAACACCATATTCACTGCCATGGGTTGATAACACGTGATTTTCATCGCGGTAATCAATTACATTGCATATCAAACCGCGGAGATTGCTTGCCCGTGCTTCAAAATGCGAATCTTCATTTGCCCTGAGCATCAACCGGGCCACCTGTTCCTTTGACGCTATATTCAAATTAACCCGTTTCTTCCAGGCGCCGGACTGTTCGTCCCAGTATGTTTCACCACCCAGCGAATGAACTGTTGCATAACGCCCTAACAGGCGGGATTGCTTCCGGTTCAGTTTTCCGCCCGGTGAACACAGTTTTACGGCTTCATCGACAGACATGAATGAGCGGTCGTCCCATTCTAGCCGGGTAAGATTGTATTCGTCCGGCTCATCTATGCCTTCTTTTTCTTCATCAACGCGTCCGTCCGCGTCATTATCAATTTCATCCGCCAGAAATGTGGAGACAGTATAATTATCATCTTTATCTGCCTGGCCCGGGCAGTAATCCCTGCCGTATCGATACCGCAACAGGTTTTTACCGAACTCAAGCGAAATCGGCAATCCGGCTCTTTTACCATCTGTCAACATGATTTCAAAAGTGCCATATCCTTCGTTCTGCATGCTGGTATTAAGCGCTATGGCGGCATTGATATTGATCTTGCCCGATTCATCTTCGATCATTACCGCGTATCTACCCACAGGAGCGCCATCGTTATTCCTTACGTATACCCAGCGGGCTTCAGAGCTGCTGTCAAGCAATCCTTCTACATCGACCTTTTCAGCATAGTTTGTGGATGCCGATTTAAAAGTCTGACACCAGGTTTCAGCCGGCCCATCCCAGCCAGGCTGCTCATCAGCGTCCTGGCGCAGTTGACTGAGGGCATGCTCCAAACCTGACCGGGCCAGCATGTCAGATTGCACCTTTGCCATGACCGTTCTGGCGCTGTTACTCTCAACCGACATGTACAGGATAAATACCGATGCGACAATTGCCAGGACTGTCAAAAGCGCCAGCGCTGCAATCAACGCTACACCGCGATGTGCTTCAGGTGGATTCTTGTTTGGTTTCATGGCTATTGAATTATACTTACCGCAAATCCGTTGCGGCGGTCATCGTCATCCGTCAGACTACCCCGGTCGACCAGGGCATTGATTTCCGAGCGTGCCAGTATCTTGTCACCGTTATTACCGCTAAACATCCCGTTTGCGTCCGTGTCGTCAAGCGTCTCCGCGATTACCCGTACCCGGAATTGGTCGCTGCGGGTGGTTATCAGGTTGCAAATTTTTGTGAATATTTCCGGTGTCATTCCCTTTACATCAAGCACATCCCCGATATTCTTATACGGCCGCAGGCACGTGCGTCCGTCGGCATCTTTTCCCAGGCATATATTTTCGGCAAGCGCTTTTGATACGCCCTGTAACGCCTGCAATACACGCCGCGACGCGGTATTGATGTTGATCTTGCCGAACGATTCTCCCGGTGCCAGATAGGCGTAATCAAACCAGGCAAATCCCGAACAGTCGGCGCTGTTAAGATTATGGGCGGTCAGTCTGATGCGCACGCCCCCTTCCGGTGATATGTGCCGCGCATCGATCATTCCGCAAAAAACCGTATCTGATTTCTCATACTGGTGCCGTCCGGTTTGCGTTTGCGGCCGGTAGACATCGCGCAGTTCGGTTTGTTCCATCTGCGGGTCACCTGAAAAAGGAACCGGTTCATATGCGCGTGTTTCATAATTATAGGCTTCAACGCTCAGTTCCGCGTTGTGATTTTCTTCCAGGAATTCAGTTGTGTTTATCGAATCGCTCAATCCGGCTATATACAGGCCGTACGACCCCCGTTTCAGTCCTTTGTTTTTCCATTCCCACTCTCCCGGCTCTTCAGCCTGCCGTGTATAATACAGCGCCGAAGAATACCCCGGCCCTACGCTGAACGTGTCGCCGCGCCTGACACTCAATTGTTTTCTACCCGGACAGGAATAGCCATCCAGCGTGATACTTTCCGGCGTGTTATCAACAATCACATAACTTTCGCCTTTCTGTTCCCCCGTCATCATCCGCAGTTTCTGGTTGCGCCAGATACCCGGTTCCCAGTCGACATCTTCCGCAAAACACGAACTGGCATCACCCTGCTTCACCGTTCCCTTGGCCGCGTGCCACCCGCTCAAGTGGGCGCCTTCCTCTTCAGCTTCGAGCTTAATGCCGGACACGGTAAAATACTTCGCCAGCGATTTCAACGTTCGTGTATTTGGTTTGCCCGCGCGCACCATGCCGATGTTTTCCCAGTCTTCCGCTTTGCGCACTTTCTGGATTTCTCCCACAGAACTGTACCGGTTATTTTTCACATGCGGCGGTATCGTCGAAGACCGGGCAAACGTATGGTTCTTCGCTTTTTCAGGTGTTCCGCCGAATGTCGGTCTTGATGATTTTTCCCAGGTGTAATGGGTTGGATCCAGTTTTTCGGTTGAAAAATTCAGTTCATCCGGTTCCGTTGAGCCATACTCGATTGTTCGCGCGGCAATCTGGTCATACTCGTTCTTGAGTGTCATTGAAAGAAAGCCGCCTTCGCGCGGCATGCCCAGGATCAGCACCTGGTCTCCCGGCATGACAATATCCCGGCGCGGACCGCCGTCATCCCAGACGGAACCTTCCTGCGCTTCTATAAAATCTTTACCGCTGAGACCGATTACACGCCGTAATCCGGTCGGAATATTACGGTCATTAGGCCGCCGGGTCGTGTACACTTCGGCAATTTCATATTTCATCTGGTCCGGCCGCCAGTTGGCTCCTTTCAGATATAGTTTGCTGTGGTTCCCTTTGGTTACCTTGGTTACCTCATAGCGCACCCCCCAGACCGCATCAAGCATCTCGTATACCGGCGCCTGCTCCTCGGCTGAATTGCCCCACACACCGTCCTTCTGACTGCCATACTCATAATCGAAAATAGCGCGTTTGTTCGTCAGATAAAAATACCCGCCCGGTGCTATGATGGGATTCGGGTCTTCATAACGGCGCTGCAGTTTCGGGCTGTAACATACCGCTGAGTCTATCATACCCAGCCGATCAGCATATGAGCCGGTGTTGATCACTACGCGCCAGTTGCGTAAACTGATCGGCCGGTCACTGATATTGATCAGTTCAACGATGTCAGGCCGCATCATGTAGAACGTCGTTGCCACTGTTTTTTTATCATATGCTTCCTTGTCACTGACCGCGTTTACCCCGCCGGCATACCCGCAATCGTTCGGAGTGGTCAGTATAACATGGATCGTGTTGTCCCTTGCCCGGACCGGCTCGCCCCCTTTATACGCAAAGCGCAGCATGTCGATTTTATCTTCGTCGGCCGGGAACTCCAGCGTGCTTCCTTTAAGCATATCTCTCGTCAGGTGTTCGATCTCCTGCCGGCTTGCCTTGGCAGGTTCGCCATCCACATCAAGATACCGGTTGTATCCCTTCCACGGTATCGTTTTGCCCTGCAAAGGATAATCGTACCCCCAGCCCATAGTGCCTACGAACGCCTGCTCGGATGTGTACACATAATAATACAGGTTTTCCGGCGGTTTGATATCGATGAAGGTATGCACCGGCAAAACGAAATATTCCGACATTTCCGGAAACAGGCATTTTATCGTAGCTCCATGCCGCCAGAGATTATCAATCCAGACCGCATTCGAAAGGCTATTCTGTCCTGCGATTGACGCCAGTAATTCATACGTGTTTTCTCCGTTCGGGTCACATCCCACATGCAGCGTATTTTTTGTATTGCCAATAATGGGGTACCTGATCCCCGTATACGGATTTGATGCCACCTTGCCGGTACGACTGACGACCAGCCAGCCGTTTTTCCATAATTCAGGTGGCCAACCGCCGTTTTCCTTGAGTATTTTTTTAAAACGACTATAGGCCCCCTTGTTCGTCGGCGGTTCTTTGCGGATGTCATCCGATAGTTTGACTCGCGCTCCGGAGGGACTTTGAGCCGCTTTGCCGTTCTGTAACGATGTGCCTCCGCTGCCGGGTGATACCGACGCGATTTTCCAGCTGTACTGGGCATTCTTGTAATACGGCTCATACCATATCCCCGATATGTAATACCACCACCCGAACCGCTGGACATGCTTGTGCTCATCTACACCTTCGTAGCGGGGATCGTTCCATTCCGGTTCGACCGAATAACTGCCTTCATTCGCCATAACCTCATTGAAACAGATCGCTTCAACGCCGTATTCACTGCTGTAGGTCGACAGCACGTGATTCTCATCCCGGTAGTCTATCACATTGCAAATCAGGTTGCGCATGTTGGCCGACTGCGTTTCAAATCGCGATTCTTCATTCGCACGCCGCATCAGTTTGCCGATTTGTCCTTTCGAACCGATATTCAGATTTACCTGCTTCTGCCATCCTCCCTCGCGCTCATCCCAAAATGTATCCATATTGGATGTATACACGGTAGCATACCGCGAAAGGAGCCGCGCGTGCCGCGGCCCTAATTCGCCCTTCGGCGAGCACAGACTCACCGCTTCATTAATCGCCATAAACGAATGGTCGTCCCAGGCAAGTTTGGCGGCGTTATACTCATCCGGTTCATCGATCCCTTCTTTCTCCTCGTCCACCTGGCTGTCCGCATCGTTATCAATCTCATCCGCCAGGTATGTAGAGACGGTATAATTATCATCTTCATTCGCCTGCCCCGGCCTTAAATCACGACCGTACCGGTAGCGCAGCAGATTTTTGCCGAATTCCAGCGAGATCGGCAGACCGATACTCTTGCCGTCCGTTAACATGATTTCAAACGTGCCCACCCCCTCATTCTGCATGCCCGTATTCAGCGCCATGGCAGCATTGATATTGATCTTGCCCGACTCGTCTTCAACCATCACTGCGTAACGCCCGGCGATCCTGCCGTCTTCATTGCGCACATATATCCAGCGCGCATCCTCGTCGGTATCAGGAAGCCCGTCTACATCGGTTGCCTCAACACCCGTGTCTGATCCTGGTTTGAATATCGTGTTCCACTCTTCCCCGGGATCGTCCCAGGCTGGCTGCTCGTCAGCATCGTTGCGCAGCTCGCTCAGAGCATGTTCCAGACCTGATGACGCTAGTATGTCAGCCTGCACCTTTGCCACGGTTGCCTGTGAACTGATATGTTCCAGATGAGTGAATATGACAAATGCCGCCGCGCAGATCGCCAGAACCGTCAGTACTGCCAATACGGCGATCAAGGCTATACCGCGTGTATTCGTATTTCGTGCACTATGAGCTTTCATCCTCTATTCTCTCATGCATTACTGAATATACTGTACCGTAAATCCATTGTGCCCGGGGTCGCCGTCTTTCAGACCGCTTCGGTCAACCAGGGTATTGATTTCAGAACGCGCCAGTATCTTGTCACCCGCTACCCCGTTAAATGTTCCATCCGCGTCCGTGTCGTCAAGCGTCTCCGCGACCACCTGCACACGGTATTGGTCACTGCGAGTGGTAATCAGGTTGCAGATTTTTGTGAATATATCCGGTGTCATCCCCTTCACGTCCAGCACATCCCCGATGTTCTTGTACGGCCGCAGGCTCGGTCTGCCGTCTGCATTTCTTCCAAGACATATATTTTCGGCGAGTTCTTTTGATACTCCCTGCAGCGCCTGCAGTACCCGCCGCGACGCGGTATTGATGTTGATCTTGCCGAATGTTTCTCCCGGTGCTAAATAGGCGTAATCTAACCAGGCAAAACCCGAACAGTCAGCACTGTTCAGATTATGAGCAGTCAGCCTGAGGCGCACCCCGCCTTCTGGTGATATATGCCGCGCATAGATCATTCCGCAGAAAACCGTGTCTGATTTATCATACTGGTGCCGCCCGGTTTGTGTCTGCGCACGGTAGGTGTCGCGCAACCCAACGCTTTGTTGTATCCCGCCCTCATCAGGTTGAGGAACCGGTTCGAAGGCATGCGTTTCATAATTGTAAGCTTCAACGCTCAGCTCCGCGTTATGATTTTCTTCCAGGAACTCCGTTGTGTTTATCGAATCGCTCAGCCCGGCTAGATACAGTCCGTAGGAAGACCGTTTCAGTCCTTTGTTCTTCCATTCCCACTCGCCTGTGTCTCCATTCTTGCGCGTGTAATATAGCGCCGAGGAATACCCCGGTCCTACACTGAACGTATCACCCGGCCTGACACTCAGCTGCTTTACGCCCGGAGAAGAATATCCCTCTATCATCACGCTTTGCGGCGTGTTGTCAGCAATAATATATGTCTCGCCTTTCTGACTGCCTGTCATCATGCGCAGTTTCTGGCCACTCCAGATGCCGGGTTCCCATTCGACATCTTCCGCCATGCATGTACCGGCATCTCCCTGTTTTACCGTTCCCCGGCTTGCGCGCCAACCGCCGATATGCGCTCCTGCTTCCTCGGCTTCAAGCTTCACGCCCGCCACGGTAAAATATTTTGCCAGCGCTTTCAATGTTTGCGTGCTGGGTTTGCCTGAACGCACCATACCGATATTTTCCCAGTCCTCAGCTTTACGCACCTTCTGAATCTCGCCGATCGAGCTGTAACAGTTGTTTTTGACATGTGGCGGTACTGCCGCCGCACGGACAAAGGTATGGTTCTTTGCCTTCTCCGGTGTGCCGCCAAACGTCGGCAATGCCGATTTTACCCAGGTGTAATGCGTCGGATCCAGCTTCTCCGTTGAATAGTTCAACTCCTCCGGCTGAGTCGAGCCGTATTCAATTGTCCTGGCCGTAATCTGATCATACTCGTTTTTGAGCGTCATCGAAAGGAACCCGCCTTCACGCGGCATGCCCAGTATCAATACCTGGTCACCCGGCATAACGATATCCTTGCGCGGTCCGTCGTCCACCCATGATGATGATTCATACGATGTTTCCAGGTAATCTTTGCCGTTACCGGTAATGACCCGGCGCACACCGGTAGGACTGTTGCGCTTATTCGATTTGCGGGTTGTAAAGATTTCTCCTATCTCATATCTCATCTGGTCCGGCCGCCAGTTCGCTCCTTTAACATGCAGAGTCCATATCGATACTTTCGTCACTTCATACCGCACACCCCAGAGCGCGTCAAACATCTCGTATACCGGCGCCTGCTCTTCAGGTGTGTTACCCCACACGCCGTCCTTCTGACTGCCGTACTCATAATCAAAAATGGCGCGTTTGTTTGTCAAATAAAAATAACCGCCCGGCGGTATTACCGGATTCGGATCTTCATACCGCCGCTGCAGTTTGGAACTGTATCGTACTCCTGATTCTATCATCCCCAGACGGTCGGCATACGATCCGGTGTTTACGACTACCCGCCAGTTGCGCAAGCTGATCGGACGGTCACTGATGTTTATCAGTTCCACCACGTCCGGCCGCATCATGTATAATGTCGTCACGCTTGTTTTATTCTCATTTGCCTGTTTGTCGCTGCCCGTGCCTATCCCGCCCGCGTACCCGCAATCGTCCGGTGTCGTCAGGATTACATGTATCATATTGTCGCGCGCCCGGACCGGTTCCCCGCCTTTATAGGCAAAACGCATCAAATCGAACTTATCCTCGTCAGCGGGGAATTCAAGCGTGCTTCCTTTCAACATATCTCTTGTCAGGTATTCGATCTCCTGCTTGCTTTTGTGGCTTGGATCACCATCAACATCCAGATACCGGTTGTATCCCTTCCACGGTATCGTTTTTCCCTGCAGCGGATAATCGTACCCCCAGCCCATGTTACCCAGAAACGCCTGTTCGGACGTGTAAACATAGTAGTATAAATTTTCAGGCGGTTTGATGTCTGCAAAGGTATGTACCGGTAAAATAAAATATTCCGACACTTGCGGAAACATACACTTTATCGTATTGCCATAGCGCCAGAGATTATCGATCCAGACCGCATTCGACAATGAACTCTGCCCCGCTATCGCCGCCAGCAGCTCATACGTGTTTTTCCCGTTCGGATTGCATCCCACATGCAGCGTGTCTTTTGTATTGCCAATAATCGGATACCTGATCCCGTTGTCGGGATCTGACGCGATGGTATGCGTGCTGCTTACCACCAGCCAGCCGTTTTTCCACAATTCCGGCGGCCAGCCGCCATTCTGTTTCAAGACTTTTTTGAATCGATCATACGCCCCGTTAACCGTGAGCGGTTTACGCATGTCATCCGATAATTTTACATATGCCCCCTGCGAACTGCTCGCTGATTTGCCGTTCTGCAGGGACGTTCCTCCTCCGGCCGGCGATACCGATGTGATCTGCCAGCTGTACAACGCGTTCCCTTTTAATCCCGGTATGCTTGATGTATAATACCACCAGCCGAATCGATGCACGTGCTTGTGTTCGTCAGCGCTTTGCGGATTGTTCCATTCCGGTTCAACCGAGTAACTGCCTTCGTTCGCCATCACTTCGTTGAAACAGACCGCTTCCACTCCGTACTCACTGCTGTAGGTCGAGAGCACATGATTTTCGTCCCGGTAGTCTATTACATTGCAGATCAGGTTGCGCATATTGGCTGACTTCGTTTCAAATTGAGCTTCTTCATTTGCCCGGCGCATTAATTTGCCGATCTGATTTTTCGAACCGATATTCAGGTTTACCTGCTTCTCCCAGCCGCGCTCGCGATCATCCCAGTATGTTTCAAGGCTGGATGTGTGCACCGTGGCATACCGGCTCAAAAGCCGCGAATGCTGCTGACTCAGGGTTCTTTTCGGCGCACACTGCCGTACCGCTTCGCGAATCGACATGAACGACCGGTCATCCCACGCCAGTTTAGCTGCCATATACTCATCCGGTTCGTCTATTCCCTCTTTCTCCTCGTCAACCAGCCCGTCCGCGTCGTTATCAATCTCATCGGCCAGGTACGTAGAAACGGTATAATTATCATCTTCATTCGCCTGCCCCGGCCTGAAGTCGCCGCCATAGCGGTAGCGCAGCAGGTTTTTGCCGAATTCAAGCGAGACCGGCAATCCCGCGTTCCTGCCGTCTGTCAACATGATTTCAAATGTGCCCACGCCTTCATTCTGCATCCCGGTGTTCAGCGCTGTGGCGGCGTTGATGTTGATCTTGCCCGACTCGTCTTCCACCATCACCGCGTAGCGTCCGATAATCCGGCCGTCATCATTGCGTACGTACACCCAGCGTGCGTCCATTTCAGAATCGGGCAGACCGTCTACATCGGTGCCCGCATCACCATCACCTGCGCGGGGTTTGAATATCGTGTTCCAGTCTTCTCCGGGATCATCCCAGGCAGGCTGTTCGTCAGCATCGTTGCGCAGCTCGCTCAGTGCATGTTCCAAACCTGATGATGCTAAAATATCAGCCTGCACCTTTGCCACGGTTGCCTGCGAACTGATATGTTCCAGATGGGTGAATATGACAAATGACGCCGCGCAGATTGCCAGTACTGTCAGTACCGCAAGTACAGAGATTAATGCTATGCCGCGCGAATACGCCTTTCGCTGGTTGTCTGTTTTCATCGTCTGTGCCTCTGTTCTTTATTGAACAAATTTTACAACAAATTCTTTCTGCCCGGCTTCATCATCCGTTAAACCGCCGCGGTCGACTAACGCGTTAATCTCAGCCCTGGCCAGAACTTTGTCGCCCGCTGTGCTGTTGAACAACCCGTTATTGTCAGTATCATCCAGCGCTTCCGCCAGTACCTGCACACGGAACTGGTCGCTGCGCGTGGTAATTATGTTGGCTATTTTTGAAAATATATCCGGTGTCATGTTTTTTACATCCAGAATATCACCGATATTCTTGTACGGCTTTAGATTGGCTATGCCGTCCTGGTTAATTCCCGCAGCGACATTTCGTGCCAGTACTTTGTCAAATCCCTGCAGCGACCGCAGCACCCGCTCGGAGGCGGTATTGATGTTTATCTTGCCGAACGTATGCACCGGCGCCAGGTAGGCATAATCAAACCAGGCAAATCCGGAGTTGTCCATGCTGCTAAGATTGTGCGCCGTCAATCGCAGCCGAATCCCGCCTTCCGGCGATATATGACTGGCATGTATCAGTCCGCAGTATACACTGTCGGACTTATCATACTGGTGACGACCGGTCATTGATTCCGAACGGTACACATCCCGTAATCCCGTTTTGGTTTCCCGGCTGCTGTCCGGACGCGGTATTTCATCATACCCGCGCGTGACGAAATTATACGCTTCAACGGTTATTTCAGCGTTATGGTTCTCTTCCAGAAATTCCGTCGTCTTGATCGAATCGTTCAGTCCCGCTATATACAGCCCGTAAGAACATTTCTTGAGTCCCTTGTTTTTCCATTCCCATTCCCCCTGATCGCCTTCCCGCCGGGTATAATACTGGGCCGATGAATACCCCGGCCCGACACAAAACGTGTCGCCTCCTTTTACCGACAGCTGCTCGCTGCCAGGGCACGAATAGCCATCGATATACACACTGTTTTCATTATTGTTCGCGATAACATAGGTTTCCCCTTTCTGCACCCCGGTCATTACCCGCAGCACTTGGTTGCGCCATATGCCCGGCTCCCAATTAACATCTTCAGCGATACAGTGTGTGCCGTCGCCCTGCCGGACCGTCCCCTTCGCAGAGCGCCAGCCGCTGATATGCGCGTCCTGCTCTTCCGCTTCCAGCCTGATCCCTGATACGGTAAAATATTTCGCCAGCGCCTTCAACGTGCGCGTGCTGGCCTGGCCCCGCCTTTCCATCCCGATGTTCGCCCAATCCTCCGCTTTGCGCACTTTCTGTATCTCTCCCACCGAACTGTAACGGTTGTTCTTGACGTGCGGCTTGATGTACGAGGCCTGCAGGTACGAGTGATTGTCTGACTGTTCAGGCCTGCCTCCGAATGTCGGTTTGGCCGTCTTTACCCACGTGTAATGCGTCGGATCTATCTTCTCCGTCGACCAGTCCAACTCTTCCGGCTCGACCGAACTGTATTCGATTGTCCGCGCCGCGATCTGATTGTACTGGTTCTTCAATGTCATTGATAAAAATCCGCCTTCACGCGGCATACCCGTGATAAGTACATTGTCGCCCGGCTGGATCATATCTTTCTGGGTGCCGTCATTACCCCATGAATAGGGTGTCTCAAGATAATCACGCCCGTTACTGCTGATTAATTTCCGCAATCCCATCGGTGAATTGCGGTCGTTCGGCTGCCGTGTCGTGTGTATTTCCGCAAATTCATTCCGCATCTGGTCCTTGCGCCAGTTGGCCCCCTCAACAAATAAACGGTAGTCAGTTACTTTCCTGATTTTATACCGCACTCCCCATAAATTGTCTATCATCTCAAAACAGGGCGCCTGTTCTTCCGCCGAATTACCCCAGACGCCGTCTTTCTGCCCGCCATAGTCGTAATCGAATATGGCTCGCTTATTGGTTAAATAAAAATATCCCCCGGGCTGTATCACCGGATTAGGATCGTCATACGCCCGCCTCAGCTTCGAACTGAAATGCGTCGCGGAATTGATCAATCCCAGCTGGTCTGCGTACGAGCCGGTATTGATCACGATCCGCCAGTTGCGCAGGCTGATCGGTCGGTCGCTGATGTTTATCAGTTCCACGATATCCGGACGCATCATGTAAATGAACCGGATGCACGTTTTATTGGCATTGGCCTGCGCCTGGGGAACACTGTTTATCCCTCCAGCGTATCCGCAGTCATCCGCCGATGTTAAAACCACATGCACATACGTGCCCCGCGCCCGTACCGGCTGCCCGTCTTTATACGCGAACCGCAGCAGGTCCGTTTTGTCCTGCCCTTCCGGCAGCTGCAGCGTGCTGTCTTTCAGGTCTGCTCGTGATAATGTCTCGATCTCCGTGCGCGATGATGCCGAAGGATCTCCGTCCATATCAAGATAGCGGTTGTAGCCCTTCCACGGTATCGTTTTGTCCTCAAGCGGATAGCCGTATCCCCACAGGTTTCCCTTGAACGCCTGGTCGCCGATATAGACATAATAATACTGGTTCGGCGCCGGTTTGATGCCTTCCATCGTTTCTACCGGCGCGCAGAAATATTCCGTCATCCCCGGAAACATGCAGGAGACCGTCTGCCCGTGCCGCCACATAGTGTCAATCCAGACCGCATTCGACAGCGACGTCTGTCCCGCTATCGTCGCCAGCAATGCATAATTATTTTCTTTCGCGTCATCAAATCCAACCTGTAATGTGTTTTTTGTGTTGCCTAAAATTGGATAGCGTATGCCTTTCTTCGGGTCCGATGATATTTTTCCGCTTCGACTCACGATCAACCAGCCGTTTTTAAACTGGTCCGGCAGCCAGCCATTGTTCTCTTTCAGTATTTTTTTGAAACGCTGGTAGGCGTTGTTGTACGTCGGCCATTTCCGCATCTCGTCGTATAACGTCACTGTCGTGCTTCCCGGACTGCGCTTCATATCGCCGTTCTGCAGTGAACTGCCCCCTCCCCCGCTCCCGCCTATCGTTTTTATCTTCCAGCTGTATTGGGCGTTGTTATTGTAGGGGCTGTAAAATATGTCCGCTAAGTTATACCACCACCCAAACCGGTGTACATGCCGCCGCTCATCGGCATACATCGGGTCGTTCCATTCCGACTCGACCGCGTAACTGCCGTCATTTGCCATGATTTCATTGAAGCAGACCGCTTCTACCCCGTATTCACTGCTGTACGTCGACAGCACGTGATTTTCATCACGGTAATCTATCATGTTGCAGATCAATCCCCGCATATTGTTGGCTTGCGGCTCAAACCGGGTTTCGTCGTTGGCGCGCCGCAGCAGGCGGGCTATCTGGTTTTTCGATGCCACATTCAGGTTTACCTGCTTTTCCCAGCTCCTTTCCCGTTCATCCCAGAATGTATCATGTATGCATGAATTTACCGTCGCGTAGCGCGATAACAACCTTGTATGCGCCTGCCCAAGTGCCTTGCCGGGCGAACACAATTTAACCGCTTCATTCACCGACATAAATGAACGGTCGTCCCATTCCAGTTTCTCTACCGTATATTCTTCCGGCTCGTCTATGCCTTCCTGATTCTCATCCACTTTCCCGTCCGCGTCGTTGTCGATCTCGTCCGCCATGTATTCGGCTACCGTGTAATTATCATCTTCATTCGCCTGCCCCGGCCTGTAATCTTTGCCGTACCGGTACCGTAACAGATTTTTACCGAATTCCTTCGAGATCGGCAATCCCCGCTCTTTCCCGTCGGTCAACAGTATCTCAAACGTGCCGACACCCTCATTCTGCATCTCGGGCGAAAGCGCCGCCGCGGCATTGATATTGATTTTCGCAGACTCATCTTCCAGCAATACCGCGTAACGTCCGGCCATTCTGCCATCGTTATTGTACACATAGTTCCAGCGCGCGTCGCCGTGCGCGTCGCCCAGCCCGTCTACATCCACTCCTTCATCGACCCTCGCATCCTTCGGCTTGAACGCTGTGTTCCAGAGTTCCTGCTCGTAATCCCAGCCCGGTTCCTCATCCGTGTCCTGCCGCAACTGGCTCAGCGCATGCTCCAACCCCGCCCGCGCCAGCATGTCCGCCTGTGATTTCGCCAGCGTTATGCCCGCTGACATCCGCTCTATCGACAGATATACGATAAATGTTGTCGCTATAATCGCCAACACCGTTAATATCACCAATACCGCTACCAAAGCGACACCACGCCCTGCGCCTCGGCAATTACCGGCTGTTTTTGTTCGAAATCTCATACCCTGTAGGCATCCTGCTGTTACACAATATGTGGCAACCAATCCTTTATCTATTTTACCATATTTAAAAGACTCCGGTGGGTTTATCCCACCAGTGAATCAGATTATGTGTTCTTACGTCGACTCCCCACAATTCCGGGCAGTCAATACCCAGCCTGCTCACAGGGGAACCAGCCGCCATGCAAGCTATTTCCTAACCACCTCTCCATCATCCATCATCCATCAACCATCTTCCATCTTCACCGCGGCCCCAATCCCATATTCTTCTCAAAATATGCCGCGAACCGTTCCATGCAGTCCGGCAGGCTTTCATGCCTCAGCGTCAAACCGTGGTCGTCTCTCGGATAAATCATCAAATCGAAATATTTTCCCGCTTCAATCAGTTTCTGGATCATCCAGGCCGCATCCTGAAACAACACATTGTCATCCTGCATCCCGTGCACTATCAGCAGATTGTCCCGCAACCCTTCCGCGTGAAATACCGGAGATGTCGCTGTATATGTTTCAGAATCGTCTTCCGGCCGCGTCAGCCGCGGACAGGTGTAACTGTCCCAGTAATTCCGCCAGTCAGTGACTGGCTTCCAGGATATCCCGGTGTGAAACACGCCCGGATAATTACACATCGCCATTAACGTCAGGAACCCTCCGTAACTCCCACCCCAGATGCCCATCCGCTCGCTATCGATATAAGGCAGTGTCTTGAGGTAGTTCGCGCATGACACCAGTTCTTCCGAATCGATGATACCTAACTTCTTATGATATCCGTAGAAAAATTCTTTCCCGTACCCCAGACTGGCCCGCAAATCTACCCCCACTATGATATAGCCCATCTCGTTCACCATGAAATTGTCAAGCACCTGGTAACGCCCGAAACCCATTTTTCCCTGTCCGGCATATACACAACTGAATACGACCGGGTATTTCTTCGACTGGTCGAATCCCGCCGGCAG
>CAZCLS010000019.1:6108-18275 GCA_964499565.1 uncultured bacterium | reverse complement strand
TGTCTGACGGCCCGGAACCGATCGAGCAGGAATGGCTTGGCACCTGGTTTACGACTAAAGTGATCAGAACGTCAATCGATGATACACGAACAGTGAACTACTGGACAACGAATATCCTGGGAAGAAGCAAACCTGCCACAACGCTTGTAATCAACGCCGTGCCGGAACCGGGAATGATCACGGCAGCCATGATGATTGTGCTTGGATTTATGACTGTTAGAATGAACAGAAGCTGAAAAGAACACAATTAATATGCAGATACCTCAGAGCAATTATGCCCCGCTGGCAACCGTCGAATATAAAGCCAGCATGGAATGAACTGCTAAGGTAACATTAAACTATATGAGAAGAAGTATCTGGGTAGGGGCAGTGGTGCTCGCATTCTTTTCGTTTACAGTATTTGTGAACGTCTTCTTTGGAAGGGAGCCTTCATCCATGACGTATTTCATGAAAATACGGACGAATTCAAATTTGAAGTGTTTCCTTCCTTATTGACAAATATGTACCACACTATGTGCAAGGTAGTATACCTCTACATATAGCATCCTTCAAAATAGAGTAAATTTGGGTCGGGGATCAAGGTTGGTATCGGCGTCGGAATCGATGTGATGCTATAGCCTTTCAGCTTGAGAAGCTGGAGGATTTGCGGACAGCAGCTCAAAGAGGCATTTCAAGCGGCTGGCAGCAATGTTAGTAATGGACAAGACGATTATAGTGTATGGTATTTCGCTACCGATACCGATGCCGAAGAAAGAGGGAAGTGGGAAGCACGGGCCGGAAACCGGAGGCAGCTTACCGAAGCACCGCTTACGTAATCGGCTCTACGCCATTTTGCAACTATTTTACGGTACGCCCTTCCTGGGGGGAAAATTGACAGGAAATACCCAGAAGGATATAATTATAGAGTATTAAAACCTGAAAAAAACCTGAGGATGGAACCAGCTATGCGAGTTCTAGTTGCAGAAGACAAATCGACCACCCTGTATCTGCTTGAGGTAATACTTAAGAACTGGGGCTATGATGTAGTGAGTGTCAATGACGGCAAACATGCTTTGGATCAGTTGCTTAAACCCGGGGCACCGCGCCTGGCGATACTCGACTGGAAAATGCCGGGAATTGACGGACTGGAAGTAATACGGGCGATCCGTAAAATCCGGAGTGAGGATTACATTTATGCCATAGTACTGACTGGAAAAGACAGCAATGACGACCTGTTGGAAGGCATGAGCGCCGGAGCGGATGATTACATAACGAAGCCGTTTGACCCGCAGGAGCTGAAAGTGCGGTTGCGGGCGGCGGAGCGGATCATTTCGCTGCAAGCTGAGTTATCCGAAGCGCGGCGGCAGGAACAGCGCATTGCTGCACGGATGCAGAACGCACTGCTGTTTGGGGAAGTAATCCACGATCTGGACTGGGTAGAGAATGGAGTGATGGCACAGCCGGCTCTGGAGATCGGCGGCGATTTTTACGATTTTTTCAGGATCAACGACCAGTGTTTTGACATCGTGACAGGCGATGTGATGGGCAAAGGCATCAATGCCGCCCTGGTCAGCGCGGGTACAAAAAACAGGCTGATACGGTCAATATCGACTCTGATGATTTCGCACACGGATGGAACCATACCGCGGCCGGGGGAAATAATCGATGCGGTCAATGCCGATGTCACACCCGAACTGGTCGATAGGGAGAGTTTCATTACCTGCGCGTATGGCAGGTTTGACAATAAAGAGCACATATTACACCTGGTAGACTGCGGACATGTACCGGTAATGAAAATCGAGGCAGCGACGGGAAAAGCGACGTTGCATAAAACGCAGAATGCGGCCTTAGGGATTCAGCGCGACAAGCAGTACGCGGAACTGCAAATACCATTTGCATCGGGAGATCTGTTCTGTTTTTATACAGACGGTATAATCAAGGCGCGGAACAGGGATGAAGAACAATTCGGTAATGAGCGTTTGACGCAAACGCTGTTAGAAGTATGGCAGCACAGCCCGCGCAGGATACTTGGTCACTTTGTTGAAAATCTGGTGGAATTTCAGCAAGGCATTGCACGTGAAGATGACATGACATTTATAGCAATTAAAATCAGATAACACATACGGAGAAATACTATGAAGATATTGATCGCGATTATCGCGGCGGCAGTGCTGCTGCCGGTAATCGCCCAAGCGCAAAGCGCAGGCAATGAGCAGGCGCTCAAAAAAGGGGCGGTTCTGACCGGCCAGGGTGAATCAACGGTTATGCTGTGCCGTTCCCGGGACAAGTATAAAGAACTTCAGAACGCTGAGGAACTGGATCGAACGGGACAGATTAACGCATCAAAGAATAACCAGCAGGTGTATAACGTGCCGGCCGGTACAAAAGTGCGTGTAATAAATTATGATCCGGACTACTGCAAAGTCCGGATTCTTGAAGGCGATTTCAAGAACAAGACGGCCTGGATCGCGACCGAGTATCTGAAACCGGCTGACCCGCCCAAAGAGGAAAAGAAAGACGCGGATGATGATGATGATGATGACACGGAGTAGTGGAGTGATGGAGTGATGGAGTAGTGGAGTAGTAAACCTGAACCTTTATGTTTGGCTCATGGCTTTCAAGGCCGCGGTGACATGCTGAATATCATCAGGCAAGGGACTGACAACAACAAGTTCCCGGCGGGTATCGGGGTGTAGAAAACTTATTTTGCGGGCATGCAGCATCTGTCGAGCGGCGCCGCAAAGAAGACTGAGTTCGCGGGCGGCTTTGCCGTAAATCCCATCACCGAGGACGGGGAGGCCGGCGTAAGCCATGTGAACCCGAATCTGGTGAGTGCGTCCGGTAATGATTCTGACTGCCAGGGCGCTGGCGAGTGTGCCGAATTGTTCAACTAAGCTGGCGTGGGTAATGGCTTCTTTGCCTTCGGCGGTTCTTACCGACATTTTTTTGCGGTCTTTCAGGCTGCGGCCGATTTCCATATCAATACTGAATTGTTCCTGGGCAGGAACACCCTTAACAATAGTATAATATTCCTTATGAACCAGGCGATGGGAAAACAAGCCGATCAGCCTCTGGCGCATTTTTTCGGTTTTAGCGATGATTAAACATCCGGAGGTATCTTTGTCAAGCCGGTGAACAATACCGGGCCGTTTAGGATGGCCGATCGAATCGATACCGGGAAAACGGTGCAGAAGGCCGTTTACCAGTGTCGGCCCGGTTGTGCTGGAGCCGGGATGAACGACAAGGCCGGCCGGCTTATCAAGTATCGCCAGGGATTCGTCTTCATACAATATCGTTAAACACATGTCCATCGGTTCGACTGGTGAGACCGGGGATGGAGGGATGCTGACGGTAATCAGTTCGCCGCCGCGCAATCGTTTTGCTTTTCTGACCACATGCCTGTTAACGGTTACAAAACCTTCATTAATCAATTCAGCGATACGGGAGCGGGAGATATCCGGAAGGAGCAGAGCGATAAAAGCGTCGAGCCGGGTGGCTGGCGTTTCATCGGGAACCGGGAACGAGTGCAGTTCACAATCGGTGGCAGGCTCCATAATCATTCCCGGTCCTCACCGGCGGAAAGATGAGCGTTAGCGGTTAGAAATATTTCAAGCCGGTCTAACAGAACATCGAGACCGATGCCTTCCAGGGCGGAAACAGATATGATCTCCACATCGGGATGGCTGGCTTTGAAGGCAGACAGATTATCCGCGGCTGCGGGCAGATCCATTTTATTGGCGACAACGAGGCGCGGCCGCTGGACAAGCTCGGGATTATACTGAACCAGTTCGTTCAGAAGCACGGCGTAATCATCACCCGGGTCGCGCTGATCGACACCGGCCATATCGAGGATTACCAGCAGCATGCTGCAGCGTTCGACATGGCGCAGAAAGGCATGGCCTAAACCAACATTACGGTGAGCGCCTTTGATCAGACCGGGAATATCGGCAATAACGGCCCGCCTGAAATCGGGGAGTTCGAGAAGACCGAGAATGGGCTGCCTGGTAGTGAATGGGTAACTGGCGATTTTGGCATGGGCGTGAGTCGTTGCGGAAATCAAGGTTGATTTTCCGGCATTGGGATACCCAACGAGCGCGATATCGGCCATCAATTTAAGTTCGAAAGCAAGTACGTGCTGTTCACCTTCGTTACCGGGTTGGGCGAGGCGTGGAGCGCGATTGGTACTGCTTTTATAGTGAACATTCCCGAAACCGCCGCGGCCGCCTTTGGCCACGACAATTTCCTGATCTTCCTCAACCAGGTCTGCCAGAAGTTCACCGGACTCGGTATCACGCACGAGTGTGCCGAGGGGAACACGGAGAATGACATCGTCGCCGTTGGCGCCGTGCTTGTTATTGCTGCTGCCATGTTTTCCACTACCACCACGATAGCGCGGCTGATAGAAAAAATCACATAATGTAGCCAGATTGCGGTCCGCCCGAATGATTACGTTGCCGCCATTACCGCCGTTGCCGCCGTCCGGCCCGCCGCGCGGATTCGAGCGGGTGCGGTGAAAACTGGCGCAGCCGTTTCCGCCGGTACCGGCAATTACTGTAACTTTTGCGACATCGATAAACATATAATGCCTATGGGTGATGGGTGATGGTTAATGGTTGATGGATAATGGATAATGGTTGAAATTCAGTGTTTACGATAATCAATAACATTTATCCAGTGCTGCAGCTGCCAGTCGGAATCCACGCGGTGTTCTACGCCGACGACGTCAAACCGAAAGGTACAGTCACCCAGGTGATATGTGCGCATAAAGTGTCGTGCGGCCCGGCGCAGGCGTTGCTTTTTGCGCCCTGTCACGGAAGCTTCGGGAAGCTCATACCCGCCTTTTACGCGTGTTTTCACTTCGACAAATACAAGCGTATTTCCATCCCGGGCAATAATATCGATTTCACCGCCGCGGCAGCGATAATTTTTCCGAACAATACGGTAACCGATTTTACGCAGAAAAGCGGCCGCGCGCTGTTCACCCTGAGTGCCGACGGAAATATCAGCGGTTTTTTTCCGGGTCCAGGCCGGCCACTTTAAAGCTCTGGCGATGAATCGGACAACGCCCGTGGTTACGGATTGAAGTAATGTGCTTTGCTGTTCCATAGCCTTTATGCTTATCAAAACCGTAGAGCGGATAGCGTTCCGCGTACTCGCGCATTAAACGGTCGCGGGTGACTTTTGCAACGATAGAGGCGGCGGCTATGCAGAGGCATTTCCGGTCGCCTTTGATTATTTTTTCATGCGTGATGGTGAGACCGGGAATAGCGGTTCCGTCAACCAGCACACATTCGGGCAGAAAAACGAGACAACGGACAGCGGTTCGCATAGCCTGATGGGTAGCTTTGAGAATATTACCGGCATCAATTTCGCGCGAATCAACAATCCCAATACCCACCTGGAAGGGGCTGTCATCGGCGGTAATACGATCAAACAGCGTTTCACGTTTTGATTCGGAAACTGATTTTGAATCAAAGACATCCAGGAGCCAGGCATAGGGGCCGACCGGGGAGGGAAACTCGCTGCTGCGGCAGGCCGCGGCAGCGACAACGGGTCCTGCCAGGGGACCGCGTCCGGCTTCATCCACTCCCGCAACCAGGCTGCAGCCGCTATTGAGCAGCTGCTCTTCACGGGCGCGCAGGGAGGCATAACGATGTTTTTTATCTGTGATACGGTTACTCATGGCAATCTGATATATTATACTGAAACAGGGCTACCAGTTCAAAATGCTTGGTCTGAGGAAACAGGTCCAGGGGTTGAATAGCGGTTAGCGTATAACCGGCATCAACGAACTTGCGGGCGTCCCGGGCGAATGTAGAGGGGCCGCAGGAGACATACACCAGCGTTGCGGGCCTGATTTTTTTGATGTAAGAGACTACTTTGTTCGTCAGGCCGTTGCGCGGAGGATCCAGGATGCAGACATCGATATGTTCCTGCTGTTCATACAGGCGGCACAGATAGGTTTCAGCCGCTTCAGCGGTAAATTCGCAATGAGAGAATCCGAAGTCGCGGGCGTTTTCACGGGCGTAGACGATACTCTCCTCATGCTGTTCGACGCCCAGCACGCGTTGCACCTCGGGAGCGAGGGAGAGCCCGAACAAGCCGACACCGCAATACACATCGAGCAGGGTATCGGAAGGTTTGGGCCGGGCGAAAGCCCTGACGGTATTAACGAGTGCGGGAACAGCCGACCGGTTTACCTGGAAAAACCCGCTGTAGGCCGTTCGCAATTTTCGGCCGTTGGCAGAGAACCAGATATCGTTTGAAGCGAGCGGTGTGCTGTCGTCAAGGCCGAACGGACCGGACTGAACGTTATTATGGTCATCTTTGAAATAGCAATAGGGGTTGCCGTCGTGGGTGCGCACAACCAGGAGCTGGCCGGGCCGGCGCAGCGGATAACGGGTAAAGTCCTGCTGCAGTTCGAATATCGGGCAGCATTCGAGCGCGAAAATTTCGGGCGGGCGGGTACCGCGAATACAGAAACCATAGATATCACCCGGACCGGGGTGCAGGTCGATCCGGTTACGATACTCCCTGGTTTTAGGAGAAGGAAGCATATCGGCGATGGGAAGCTCGGGGGGGAAGTGACCGAGATGCACGAGCATATCCTGCAATTGTTTTTTGAGCATGATCAGCTGGGCCGGATAGGCGATATGCTGATACTGGCATCCGCCGCAGATGGTATAGTACTGGCAGAAGGGTTCACAGCGGTCAGGCGCGGGAGAAAGGATATCGACCAATTCGGCGAAAAAATAGCGTTTGCGGCGTTTTACAATTCTCGCCCGTACACGTTCACCGGTAATAGTAAAGGGGACAAACACGACACAGCCATCAACGCGGCCGACGCCGTCACCGCCGTAAGCCACATCGGTAATGTCGAGTTCAACGATAGTATCAACAGACAAAGCAGGCATATTATTACTTAGAAGGTAGTGAACGGGAATTAACGGAAACATCGGCACGGCGCATGACAAGATAGTCTTCCCGTTGGGATAGAAAGAACGTACTGACTTCCTCGGAAGCGTAATCGGGATAGGTCCATGGCAGCACGGTAAAGCGGCCTTTTGTGAAAATAAGAGTTACTTCGCCATACACCCCGTCGCGAAGATATATCCGGTGACTGAAATCCTTGCACGAGGCTAAGATAAGATTGTGGGGGGTGAGCAGGCCGGGATCGAGATTAACCAGACGCCGGCCGTCGCGCGAGAATGCTGATTCAATCGCATTGGAAGCCAGCTTAGCGGCCGCGAGGACATCCGGACAGACTAAGCATTCAAATGACATATAGCTGCGCAGAAGGCCTTCACCCATTTCGGGTGTATAATACGAAGTAAAAGCGAACGGTATTTCCGGCGTGCGGGCATGAATTGGACCAAACGCGGATTCAATCCGGTTGAAAACGCCGTCAGATTCGGGAACGGGATTGCGGAGCAGTCCCATAATCAGCATAACAGAAAATGGAGAACGGGGAGTGGCCATAGCGATTATTGTTCCCGGGAAGGAGGTAAACACAGGAACGGGGGAGCATTCATCGCGGCCATACCACCATTCCAGACATGACCGACTTTGCCGTTGGCAAGGTTGAGGGCCATAATTTCCTTGCTGAAGGCTGAAAGTTGAAACAGGAACGAATCACCATTATTAACAAACCCAATACCATTATAATAGACGGAAGCGGATCGGCAGGCGATAGAAAACAGCATATGACGGTCTGGCCCGTCGAAACGGATACCGCCGGTCCAGTACACCGTCGCGGTAAGAGAGCCGCATATGAACGTATTAGTAGGATTGAGGCATGAGATACTCCAGACGACATCAGGCGCTATAAGACCGGGGGAAACCGATAACGCGGGAGAAACGGCATTAGACACACCCGCCCGGTACACGGCGGAGTCGTCGCCGTAGAAGATATCCGTGGAGTTGGTCTGCCAGCAGACGAAAGAATCCGGATGGGGTTCCGGAGCAGAAACAGCGGCAATCCGGTCGGCCTGGGGAAAAGAGAAAAAACGAACGGCGTTCGATTCGTACTGTGCGACAAACTGGGCATCGGGTGCTAAAGCGACCTGCGCGGCGTTAAGGATTCTGCCGGGCAGGAGCGCTGACTGGCCGGTGGAACACAGGATAGCCCGGATAGTATTTGATGGTGAGGGAAACAGGGTAATGAGCCGTTCGTTATCGGTTGAAACGCGATAGCCGAAGATGGGATTATCAGTGTAAAGCACGGCAAGCGAATTAGTGCCGGGCGAACGGCAAACAAGGAATCCGTTGGTTGTATCGACATAATAGATTTTTTCACCGGAAGGTTGGAGCCAGTCGGCGCTGGAAACCAGGCTGAAGCCTTCGGCGAGAGCGGGAGCCCCGAACAGGATAGATGGCAGAGAGAGGATGCAGAGCGTAGCCAGGTTCATGCCTGAAACAGCCGCCCAGACTTTTTTCTTTGATTCGCGGGACATGAAAAAGGCGAAAACAAGAACTTCCGTCAAAACCGTTACACAATATATTACAACAACCAGGGGCAGCATAATCACGTAATAGTGAGTTGAGACGCTATGCAGGTACCAGAGTTCGGGGGGAACATTTTTAAATATAAAGGGGATAACGACCTGAACACTGAAAAAGGAAACGATATTGAGAAGAATACTGATTCCAGAAGCTTTGAGGATAGTCCATGAAAAGACGAATTTAAGGACGAAAGCTTCGATCAGAAGAACGGCGAGCATTTGGATAAGCGTGTGCGTCATACTACAAAGAACCAGTTGGCCGGTATTCCGGCACTATTTCGCGCAGGCATTCATGAATGCGCGCTACATTATTCACTGTTGCCACGGCAATCAGATCACTGATATGTTCTTCCAGGTCGGTATAATCGGATGCATTGGCACGCGTATACAGAATTTTTTTCATGTGCGTAGGCTGCTCGTTGCCTTCATATACTAATTCTTCGTGCAGTTTTTCCCCGGGGCGCAAACCGGTGAAAATAATATCGATATCGCGGTTGGGCTGCTTGCCCATCAGTTGAATAAGATTGCGTGCCAGGTCAAGAATTCTGACCGGTTCACCCATATTAAGGATAAATATTTCACCGCCGGTGCCCATGGTAGCAGCCTCAAGCACTAGCTGGGCGGCTTCGGGAATCAACATGAAATAGCGGGTAACCTCGGGATGGGTAACGGTAACCGGCCCGCCGCGGATGATCTGTTCTTTAAACAAAGGCAGGACACTGCCGGACGAATCGAGAACATTACCGAATCTGACGGAGATATAATTGGTTTCGCTGACAGTATTCAAACTCTGGACATATTTTTCCGAGATGCGCTTGGTGGCGCCCATAATACTGGTCGGACGAACCGCCTTGTCGGTAGAAATCTGGATAAACTCCTGGCACTTGAATTTATCGGCGGTCTGGGCCAGAAGAATAGTGCCTTTGACATTGTTCAAAACCGCTTCGACCGGATTGACCTCCATTATCGGCACATGTTTGTAGGCGGCGGCATGGAAAACGATTTGAGGAGAATGCTGTTCGAAAATAAAGCGCAAACGGCTTTCATTTTTAATATCGGCGATATAGGAAAAAACATTCAGGCCGGGGAACTTGCGGCGCAGCTCCATGTCAACCTTGTACAGATTGAATTCAGACAGTTCGATCAAAATCAGTTCGCGCGGGCGATACAGGGCGATCTGGCGGCAGAGTTCGCTGCCGATCGATCCTCCGCCACCTGTGACGAGAACGACTGAGTCACGGATTTTGAGCCGGATTTTTTCGGTTTCGAGTTCCACCGGTTCACGCCGCAGAATATCCATAATATCGACATCCCTCAGGTCGGAAACGGTAACCCGGCCGTCCATGATATCAGTGACCGATGGCAGGGTTTTAAATTTGACGCCGAGGGTATTGCACATTTCGATAATTTCGCGGATAGCGGCGCCGGAGGCGGAAGGGATGGCGATGAAAACTTCCTCGACAAAGAGGGTATGAATAAGAGTCGGCAGGTCTTTGCGGGTTCCGACCACGGGCACGCCCTGGATAAGCATGCCTTGTTTATCGCGGGCATCATCAACAAAACCGCGTGGAAAATAATTCAGAGTTGAGTTGCTGATAAGTTCCCGCAGGAGCATAACTCCGGCACTGCCGGCGCCGACGATCAGAATATTTATTTTACCGGGTTGGCGCCAGGCAATGAATTCTTTTTTGATGCGCATCGAGAAGCGCGAGACACCGATAATAGCGGTCAGCAGAATCCAATCACCCAGAAATACGGATGGCGCCCAGGTAATTTTGAAAATTTTGCTGGTGAGGACAACACAGACAAACACGAAAATACTGCTTAAGAGCGTTGCCTTGATGATATTAAGCGCGTCGGGAAGTCCGGCGTAGCGCCAACCGCTGCGATACAGGCCGAAATGGCCAAACGTAATGATTCGGAACACCAGCAGCAGGGGCAGCGTATACAGAAACAGATCGACATAGTTGCGGATAATATCCGGGCGGCTTTTAAGCTCGGGATAATATTTGACCAGGGCATGCAAAGTCAGAATCACGGCAAATGAAAAGGTGACGGCCAAGATGTCAGTAAGAACCAGCAGCCATAGTTTGCCACCGCGTGCGCCGAACCAGGAGCGTAAGGAGTATCTCATTCAGAATCCTCCCGTGCCGCGGTATACAAGGAAAACACGTAACGTTTATCGACCGGCAGTTTCAGGTCTGAAAGCGAAATGACGTGAGTAAAGTTAGTGAAAGCGGCCTGCCAGTCGTCATGCGTATTGAGCAGCAGGAACCGGTTGGGCGATTTCGTAAGACGCTCTTTCAGGGTTTCAGAAGTTTGGGGAACAAACATTCGGTATTCCACATGGGCATAGTAAGGTACTTGCTTCATGGAGGCGGAGGTAAACAGAATGGCGTTAGTGGGCAGATACTGGCGCAAGGCAATGCCGCATTGTTTCATAGGCAGCTTTTTTTTATGCAGGGGCTGAAAAGTTTTAAAGCAGAGCATGAAAAGTGCCAGGATGGCAAACACAGCCGCCGAGAGCCGAACCAGGCGCGACATGGACGGTAGATACAGAACCGGAATGCCAATAAAAACCGATAAGGGAATCACTATAGCCAGGACATGGCGGGTGCCGACATAAAAATGAGTGGAGGCATACAGGTAATAGACACTGATGAGAATAGCAGTGATAAACAGGCAGCTGAGGATTAACGGATCGGCGGGATAAAGCATGCGCCGCCTTGCAAGGAACCATAGTCCGGCGAAAAACATGACCAGGCCGACCGGCAGGAACGCTTTCCAGATTTTATAACAGACTTCGAAAATATAGAGAACGCGGCGGTGGTCCTGGGCCATGCTCATGAATTTGTAATGGACGAGGACATGCGGTCTGACTGTGCCGTCAGCTTCATATAACTGATCTTTGTCCATTGCAAACGGGTCGACTTTAGTCTTAATTTCTGCCAGGCCATGCTGCTGGAAAATGCGTTCAAAAGGACCGAGATGCCACTGGCCGGTTGAAGCGTGCAGATAGAGAAAACCAGACAGGCAACCTGCGATCAGGACAGCGCCGAAAGCGATGCAGGCGATGAAGCGTTTGAAAGGACGATACGGCTTTATGGGCCAGACATGCGCAAGCAGCAGGGTCAGGCCCAGGGCGCCGCTGAAAATGAACATTTCGAGGCGGATCATGCCTCCCAGGAAAATCAAAGCGCCGGAGAAGAACAGTCGGCCCAGACGCCAGTTCTTCGCGTCGGGCGAATGGATGGCGGAAAGAAACAGGTAAAAACCCCACATTACCGCGCAGAGGGCCGGAGTGTCGCGCAGGACCGAGCAGGAAATATCGGTCAATTCAGGCAGCAGGGCAATGAAAATCGCGCTGACAAACGCGGGCAACGGACCGAAATACTGATAGACCAGCTTATAGAGCGGATACAGCAGCGCCAGACCGCAGGAGACCGTGATCAGTAATGCCGCCGTCTCAAAGCTGACGGGAAACACACTGTTTATAAGCCAATGCAGCAGGGAAACCGCAAAGGGGAAAGGATTAACCAGGTCGTATGGAAGTGCGCTTATACCGCTTGCGGATATTTTTTCGGCCTGCCAGATATACAGGATGCCGTCATCGGCGATGAGGTAATCACATACTAACAGCAGATATATCCGCGGCAGTGCGGCGACCAGCAAAACAATCAGAAGGCC